>JBFFGP010000050.1:0-5969 GCA_041557435.1 Candidatus Deferrimicrobiaceae bacterium
GACGACGTCCAGCCCCATTCCCGCGGGGGGGCCGTGGATCACGTAGACGGTCCGGTTCGGGTCGTTTGGTGCGGGGAGGGCGGCCAGTTCCTCCTCGATCGTGGGGAGCGTCCGCGCGAACGCCTTCCAGTCCGGGATCTCCTCCCACCCGCCGGGCCGGGAGAGGATCCCGGTGCCGAACTGCGCAGGGAAGGCGAATTCGCCGGAGTCCATCCGGGCGCGGTCCTTGAGCCGGAAAGGGAAATCGGACACCAGGTTGAAGCCGATGAAATCGTACGGTTCCGCCGATATCTTTCGCCCGGCGAGGTTTTCCACCAGCGGATACCGGGAGCAGACTTCTTCGAACAGGGGATCGTGGGCGCGGAGGTCGTCGTTCGCGGGAAATCCGAAATATCGAATCCCCGCCGCCTGGTATTTCGCGAAGTGGGGCGTGAGGAAATTCCGGAGGAACCGTTCCTGCTCCTCGTGCACCCTCCCGTGGGGGAACATGTCCCCGCCGTTTACGACAAGCCAGGCGCCGGTCGTAACGGCCAACGCCAGGGTCTGCTCGTACTTCCGCCGGTCTCCGTGCAGGTCGGTAACGAAGAGGAAGGTCCCCATGGAGGTAAGAGTATCACCGACCGGAGGAATTCCGATGATGGAAAGGCGTGGCAGTTGGGGGATAATAACATGATGCGCGTCCTGCTTGTTTCGGCAAGCCGGGGGGAATCCCGGGAGCCGGTGTTTCCGCTGGGCACCGCCTACGTGGCGTCGGCGCTTCTGCGCGAGGGGGCGGAGGTCGAGGTCTTCGACGCCGGTCTCCACCCTTCTCCTTTGCGTTCGCTCAGGCGTGCCATGGAAAGGTTTCCCCCAGACATCGTCGGTCTATCCCTTCGATACATAGACAACGCCGCCTACCCCCGTTCCCGATGCTACCTGCCGGAGTACGCCGGGATCGTAAGCGAGGTCCGGGCGGCATCCCGGGCGCCCATACTGCTCGGCGGATCCGCTTTCTCCCTTTTTCCGGAAGACCTGATGCGAATCCTGCGGGCAGAGGGGGGCGCAACCGGCGATGGGGAGGACGGGATGCTCCGCCTCATCCGGGGAAAAGAGGGACCGATCGTGCGGGGGCGGCTGGAAAACCTCGATTCGGTGGAGTTCCCGAGGAAGGTTGATTCTCTTTTCCCCGGGTTCCAAAGGTACAGGGTGATCGGGGTCCAGACGATGAGGGGGTGCTCCCAATCCTGCATCCACTGCACCAACATGCTCATCGAGGGGAACACCCTAAGGCCGCGGTCACCCGGGGCGGTGGCGGACGATCTGGAGTACCTTTTCCGGGAACACGGGAAGCGAAATTTCCTGTTCGTGGATTCCGCCTTCAACTCGGATGAGGGGCACATGGCCGGCGTCTGCCGGGCCATTCTTTCCCGGGATCTCCCGATCCGGTTTGCCTGCTACCTGCGGCCGACGATTTCCGACCCCTCCCTGTTCGGGCTTCTCGCCGGCGCAGGGTGCGTGTCGGTCGAGTTCGACACCGACGCCGGCTCGGACAGAATGCTCCAAACCCTGCGGAAGGGGTTCACCACCGACGACATCCGGGCCGCCTCAAACGACTGCCGGAAGGCCCGGATCGAGTTCTGCCACAATCTCCTGTTCGGCGGGCCCGGGGAGAACCCGGAAACCGTAAGAGAAACGGTCCGGCTCATGGACGAAATTGCCCCGAAGGCGGTCGTGGCGATGACGGGCATCCGCATCTACCCCCGGACGAAATTGCATCAGATCGCCATTCGGGAGGGCGTGCTCTCCCCGGACGATTTGCTGCTAGGACCTCGCCACTTTTTCCCGGGGAACGATTCGTACTGGCTCCAAAAGCAGGTGGGCGAGGCCGCCGCGCGGAGGAGAAACTGGTTCCTCCCCGGCAGGCGCAGCTTACGCAGGGCGCTTGCCACCCGCCTCCTTCGTTCGTTTCACTCCGT
The DNA here is from genome assembly GCA_041557435.1 of Candidatus Deferrimicrobiaceae bacterium. Taxonomy (GTDB): domain Bacteria; phylum Desulfobacterota; class Deferrimicrobia; order Deferrimicrobiales; family Deferrimicrobiaceae; genus JBFFGP01. The sequence goes on from JBFFGP010000050.1 coordinate 1,956, forward strand.
GGGACCGCCCTGGAAGATGCTCCGGCAATCCTGACCTTGTCCGCTACCCGTCATCCTGGCGTCTTCGGAAGAGCGCCGGTCGCATGGGGGCCGCCGGATTCGCCCCCGGAGGCCTTCGCGCGCAAGATGTCGATGATGGTCACTTCCGGCGGGGAGAGAAACCGCATCGGGGGCCCCCAAGTCCCCGTCCCGCGGCTGGTGTAGAGGAAGGCGCCGCCCAGGGGGATAAGGCCCGCCAGGTTTGGGTAGGGGCGACTGACCACGTAGCGGAACGGGAAGATCTGCCCCTTGTGCGTATGCCCGGACAGCTGGAGGTCGAACAGGCCCCGCGAGCCCCCTGACAGCCGGGGCCGATGCTTGAGGAGAATCGTGTACAGGGAGGAGGGCTTCCCCCCGAGAACCTCTTTCTCCGGCCGGCCGCTGCCCCGGCCGAGCGCGGCTCCCGTGGGATCGTCGACTCCCGCGATCCGCAGGATATTCTCCACATTGACGGCTTCTCCCCGAAGGACGCGGAACCCTGCTCTCCGCGTGAACAGGAGCGCCTGGTCTACGCCTGCGTAGAACTCGTGGTTCCCGGTAATGGCGAATTTCCCGAGTCGGGGGCGGATCATCCCGAAGGTTTCCGCCAGACCCTCGAGGTGGTTGATCTCCGCGTCGACCAGGTCCCCCGTGGAAACGAGGATGTCGGGGTCTGCACGGCGGATAACCTCGGCTATCGCCTCAGCCCTCCGGTGACGCACGATCAGGCCGAGGTGGACGTCGGAGATCTGCGCGATCCGCACGAAGGGGGTGGATGCGGGGAGCTTGTCGGTGACAAGCCGCACCCGCTCGATGTTTAACTCCCGGGCTTCGAAGAACGAGAAGGTACCCAGCGCCACGGAAAGCGCGACCAGGGCAAAAAACGGCGCCTTCCCGGTGATGAGGGAGGATGCGATCCATCTCCCCGAGACCGCCCCCGCCAGGCGGACAACGAGATTTATCGCGTCCACGGCGAGGTTCATCCAGAAGAAGAAGAAGAGGAGCCCCGCCCATGTGTACCCGACCCAGGAGACCGCCCGGGCCGCCCCCTCCATGCCGTGCCTCCCGAGGAAATAGATGATCAGCGGGGCGAAGGTGAACGCGATGAGGACCGGGACAACGGCGGCCGCCGTTCCCCACCCGAACCCGAGCGCCGATTTTGCTTTGAGGAGCGCGTAGCCGTGGACGCTTCCGTAGATCAGGAAGACGACGATGAGGAACAGAGACAATCCGCGTGCTCTCCCGAAAAGGTATTTGCTCATTATCTCCGATTCTGCCTGGCCCCGCTGTCTTTTTACGCGAATGAGAAGCTTTACCAGGAGAAGGCTGCGCTTCTTGCAAGGGGGCGATACGCGACCTGGGACCCTGGCTCTCGGGGGGAGGTCCCCCCGCATCGCCTGGGATCCCGGGTCGCCGACGCAGCAGTCGCAGGGGAGCACGTTTTCGCGACCTTGCGACGGTGCGCATCGCTGCGGGTCCTCGGTTGCCGGCGCAGCAGACGCAGGAGGGGGTCGAAGCGGAAGTAAAGCGCAGCCTTGCGGGTGCATCGCATGGCGAGCCATGAAGCGAAGGCCCCCTCCGAGGATGCGGAGCCTCACCGTTCGCTCTCGCGACAGGGAGCCCCCTCCCACTTGTCCTCCGTAGTTGGAAGAATAGCGAAGGAAGAGGATGCGGAAGCCGATTTTCGCCCCATAGTGGTTGGCGTGAGCGTACCGTTCCGTATAGCGTCCGAAGGGGGGATCGTGCGATAATGCAGAGGTTGCGGATTGCCGCGGGAGGGACGACGTGCCGACCTACGAATACAAGTGCGGAAAATGCGGGGAGTTCGAGAAGGAGCAGCGGATCACGGATCCGGAACTTTCCAAGTGCCCGCATTGCGGCGGGAAGGTCACCAGGCAGGTCGGCGGGGGAGGCGGATTCATACGCAAGGGAGGCAACTGGGTCTCCAAGATGGCCTCTTCCGGCGACAGCCCAAAGAAGATCACGGATCGGATGATGAAACAGACGGTGGGCGAGGTGGCCGAGGATATCGCCCGCGGCTCAAAAGATCGGTCCCACTAGCCGAAGACCTGCCGGAATGCCCGGACGGCACGGGCGATCTCCTTTTTCCCTACCCCCAGGTGCGTGACCGCACGGAATAGCGGGAACGCCCGATCGTCCAGGAGAACTCCCCGACGTCGCAGCGCCTCCTGGAAATCGGGGAGGGACATTGCGGGCATCCTCCACCGAAACAGGATGATGTTCGTCTCCACGGGATAGTTGATCACCTCGATATCGGGGATTTCCCCGAGCGCCTGGACGAGTGCCTGCGCGTTCTCGTGGTCCTCTGCGAGCCGTTCGATGTTGTTCCGCAAGGCGTAGAACCCCCCGGCGGCGACGATCCCTGCCTGGCGCATCCCCCCGCCGACGCGATACCCAACGCTTCTTGCCTCCTCGACGAAGTCCCGGGAACCCACGACGACCGATCCGACGGGAGCTCCCAGCCCCTTGGTAAGGCAGAACATCAGGGAGTGGCACACCGATCCGTATTCCGAGGGCGGCACGCCGGAGGCGACAGAGGCGTTGAAGATCCGGGATCCGTCCATGTGAAAGGGGATATCGGCCTTCCGGCAGACGCTGCGGATCCGCCGCAGGGAGGCGATGGGGAAGATCGTTCCCCCGCCCGCGTTGTGGGTGTTCTCCCCGGCCACCAGCCGGACCTTCGCCCTGCTTCTCAGCGGGGCCCGCGCGATCGCCCCGGAAACGTCGTCCGCCGTGAAGATCCCTCCGGGAGCGTCGATCCCCAGGATGGCTACGGAAGCGAGGTTCGAGATTCCCGGCCCCTCGCGCCCCGCGATATGGGAGGCCTCGGAGGCGACGATGATGTCCCCCGGCCGGGTCCACGACGCCACCGAGACCAGGTTCCCCATCGTCCCGGAGGGGACGAAGAGGGCCGCCTCCTTGCCGAAAAGGGAGGCGGCGTACTCCTCCAGTGCCCGCACGGAGGGGTCCTCTCCCCGCTGCGAGTCTCCGACTTTGGCGCGGTTCATCACTTTCCGCATCCCCGCGGATGGGAGCGTGACGGTGTCGGATCGCAGGTCTACGGGAACCGTCATGGCCTGGTCACGGTGCGGAAACCAAGAAGAGGGACTTTGGGGACGGGAGGGAAAGTTCCACGAGTTCCCCGTTCGCAAACGGGCGCCACCGGAGGGAATCGTCCAAAGGCTCACTTGCCACGATGATCAGGTCGGACTCGGCCCGGAGGAAGAGCGTGTAGTAGTCCTTGTCTTTGCGGTACTTCCGGAGGGCGAACAACGCCTCCCCCGACAGGATCAGCATGTTCGCGGCAGAGTACGCTCCCACGAGATCTTCATCCCCCAACAACCGGGAAAGCGCCTCGCAAAGCCCGGCGTGGGTCCGGTCCCTCCAGCGGTCCGCAAGATGTTCGAGGAAGACGAGGGTGTCGCTCACCGATCGGGAATCCGCCTCCTTCCCGATCCGCCCCTTGACCGTTCCGTTATGGGCGAGCGCGATCCCCCGCAGAAGAAACGGATGGGAGTTCATGGCGTTGACCGTCTCCGTATTGTCTGCGTACCGGACGTGGCCGAGGAAGCGGTCGGTGCCCCCCTCGATTGCGTCCAGGGAGGGGTCGGCGGAGGCGGACTCCCCGCTCCTTACCAGCCGGGTATCTCCTTTTTGGCGAAATGCGATCCCCCATCCGTCCGGATGGTTCCCTCCCGGGTGTTTTTCCCACCGGTCCACCAGGTGTCCGTGGGCTGCGAACCTCGCAAGGTGGGAAAGAAACGGTGCAATGTCCTGCCGTTTGTCCGAGGCGAAGGCCAGCATGCGGCACATCCCTTGCGTTTTCCTCCTGCAATCTGGTCTGGATGATTCCTGGGATGCCAGTAGATAGATGTGCCTCATCCCCGTGCAGTTTCGCTAGCGATGTGAGGGGGAAAGCCGGGCCGCCGGCGGCGGATGCCTGCCGCAAGAGCCCGGGGATCATGCCGCGCCGGA
>JBFFGP010000051.1:0-5907 GCA_041557435.1 Candidatus Deferrimicrobiaceae bacterium
AGACAGTGGTACGTGGTTCATACCTATTCGGGGTATGAGAAGAAAGTCAAGGAATCGCTCCAGAACCGGATCGAGAGCGAGTCGATGCAGGAATCCTTCGGGGATGTCCTGATCCCCTCCGAGACGGTCGTGGAGATGAAGAAGGGGAAAAAGCGGACGGGGACCCGGAGCTTCTTTCCGGGATACCTGCTGGTCGAGATGGAATTGGACGACCGGACCTGGCATCTGGTCCGCCACACCCCGAAAGTGACGGGGTTCGTGGGAGGGAAAACCCCCGCCCCGATCCCCCAGTCCGAGGTCGATGATATCAAGAACCAGATGGCCGAGGGCCGGATCAAGCCGAAGCCGAAGGTGACCTTCACGGAAGGGGAACAGGTCCGCGTCACGGACGGGCCGTTCTCGAATTTCAACGGGGTCGTCGACAGCATCAAGCCGGACAAGGGAAAAGTGACCGTGCTGGTATCCATCTTCGGGCGGGCCACTCCGGTCGAGCTGGATTTCACCCAGGTCGAAAAAAGCTGAGCGAGCGGCGGGAGAGACGTCATGGCGAAAAAGATCATCACGCAGATCAAGCTGCAGATTCCGGCAGGGAAGGCGAACCCCTCCCCCCCCGTGGGGCCTGCGCTGGGGCAGCACGGTGTGAACATCATGGAGTTCTGCAAGGCGTTCAACGCGAAGACCGCCTCCCAGGAGGGGATGATCATCCCGGTGGTCATCACGGTATACGCCGACCGATCGTTCACGTATATCACCAAGACCCCCCCCGCCTCGGTGCTTCTGCTGAAGGCGGCCGGGATCGAGAAGGGGAGCAAGGCTCCCAAGCGGGAATCGGGAGGACAGGTGGCGCGGGCGAAGGTCGAGGAGATCGCGAAGCTCAAGATGGTCGATCTCGATGTGAAGGATCTGGCCGCCGCCGTGAAGACCATCGAGGGAACGGCCCGAAGCATGGGGCTGGAAGTCGTCTGATCTTCGGATCGAAGGGAGAGAGAAATGCCGACGCATGGGAAACGCTACCTGGCCTCACGGAGCAGGGTGAACAGGGAGGCAAAGTATTCTCTCGACGAGGCGCTGGATCTGCTGAAGGAGGCGGCATTCGCGAAATTCGACGAAACGGTCGAGGTCGCGATGCGGCTGGGGGTCGATCCGAAATACCCGGATCAGCAGGTTCGCGGCTCCGTCGTGCTTCCGCACGGCACCGGCAAGAGCGTCCGGGTCGTGGTGTTCGCCAAGGGAGAGAAGGAAAAGGAAGCGACGGACGCAGGGGCCGACTTCGCGGGAAGCGATGAACTCGTCGCGAAAATCCAGGGGGGCTGGCTCGACTTCGACAAGGCCGTTGCAACCCCCGACATGATGGGTGCGGTCGGAAAAATCGGGAAGATCCTGGGCCCGCGGGGGCTGATGCCGAACCCGAAGGTCGGAACCGTGACCTTCGACGTCGCGAGGGCGGTCCGCGACCTCAAGGGAGGAAAGGTCGAGTTCCGGGTCGACAAGACCGGGACCCTCCATTCCGGGATCGGAAAAATCAGCTTCGGCAAGGAAAAGATTCGGGAGAATTTCCTCTCGTTTTTCGACGCCATCGTCAAGGCGAAGCCGGCGGCGGCCAAGGGGAACTACATCCGGACCGTCGCGGTATCGACCACGATGGGTCCGGGCATCAAGTTGAACGCGAGCATGCTGCTCACGGAGTAGAGTCCCATTCGTTCTTTGCACATACGGGAAGTTCCTTTGTCAGAGACCGCGGGTTCGCCGAAGGCGACCAAGGGGGCGGCGTGCAGGCCGCCCGGCCCGCGCAGACAAGGGCAACGGCGGGAGATGTCCGATACGGGATACGGCCTTCACCGCGCGGTTCGCCCCTTCTGCCTTTGACGGAGGTCGAATGCAGCAGGAAACCACGAGAGGAAAGGAGGGGTGAGCAAGGTGAAAAAGGCCAACAAGGTGGACGCCGTGGAGCGCATGCGGGAGTCCATCGCCGCACAGAAAGGTGCGGTCGTCGCGGAGAACCTGGGGATGACGGTCGCGGAAGTCACGCGTCTCCGGAAAGTGCTGCGGGAGGCCGACGTGGATTTCCGGGTGGTCAAGAACACCCTGATCCGCCTGGCGTCCCGGGACACCGGGTTCGAGAAGCTTTCCGACACGTTCATCGGTCCCACGGCCATCGGATTCGCCAGAACCGATCCGGTAGCGCTGGCGAAAGCGATGAAGGAGTTCGCCGCGGGAAACCCGAAGTTCCGCCTGAAGGCGGGATATCTCGACGGGAAGGTCCTGTCCGTCCCGGAGATCGAGGCATTGGCGGATCTCCCGTCGCGGGAGGTCCTGCTGTCGCAGCTGGTCGGCGCCCTGACCTCTCCGCTGCGCCGGCTTGCGCGGGCGATGTCCGACCCGCCCCGGAAACTGGTCTACGCGTTGCATTCCATCCACGAAAAACAATCCAGTCAACCGACTGCATGAACCAGGGAGGATAGAACGATGGCGGCAATGAGCAAAGAAGAATTTATTGCAATGGTAGAAGGACTTACGGTCTTGGAGCTCAACGAATACGTGAAGGCTTTGGAGGATCATTTCGGCGTGACCGCCGCTGCCCCGGCCATGGCGTTCGCCCCCGGGGCGTTCCCCGGCGGTGCGCCTGCGGCGGCGGCCGAGGAGAAGACGGAGTTCGACGTGATCCTGACCGATTTCGCCGACAAGAAGATCCAGGTGATCAAGGTCGTCCGCGAGGTTACCGGTCTGGGGTTGAAGGAGGCGAAGGATCTCGTCGAAGGCGTTCCGAAGCCGGTCAAGGAAGCGGTCGACAAGAAGACGGCCGAGGAGTTGAAGAAGAAGATCGAAGAGGCGGGGGGCAAGGCGGAGATCAAGTAGGGAATCCGTCCGTACTGGATGAAGGCGGGGGACGGCAGGCGTCCCCCGCCGAACAACCATCATCAGGTACCCCGGGGTGAGAAGATGGCTTATCTGGATTACCGGAACCGAGTGAAGAGAATCGACTTTTCGAAGATCGAAAAGGTCATCGAAATACCGAACCTGATCCAGGCGCAGCAGGAGTCCTACAACGAGTTCCTGCAGATCGACGTCTCGCCCGGAAAACGGAAGGAGAGCGGTCTGCAGGAGGTCTTCAAGGGGATTTTCCCGATCCAGGATTACAACGGGAGGGCTTCCCTCGAATTCGTCTCCTACGCGATCGGCGAACCGAAGTGGAGCGAGGACGAATGCCGCGAGCGGGGGATGAATTATGCCGCCCCCATCAAGGTGACGGTTCAGCTCGTCATCTTCGACGTCGACGAGCGGACGGGAGCCCGCACCATCCGGGACGTGAAGGAGCAGGAGGTCTTCTTCGGGGAGATCCCGCTGATGACCGATCGGGCGACCTTCATCGTCAACGGGACCGAGCGGGTCATCGTCAGCCAGCTGCACCGGTCTCCCGGGGTGTTCTTCGAGCACGACAAGGGACGTTCCCACGCGTCCGGGAAAGTGCTCTTTTCCGCGCGGATCATCCCGTATCGCGGATCCTGGCTCGATTTCGAGTTCGACCACAAGGACATGCTCTACGTGAAGATCGACCGGAAGCGGAAGTTCCCCATCGCGATCCTGCTCCGGGCGATCGGGATGGGAACCCAGGAACTGCTGAGGACCTTCTACACGGTCGAAGAGGTGGCGATCGAGGGAGACCGGTACTCCAAGGCCTTCCGTCCGGACCTGATGATCGGGCTGAAGATGCCGGTGGAGGTGCGTCATCCCGGGACGAACGAGATCGCGTTCAAGAAGGGGACCAAGGTCACCAAGAAACGGATCGAGCGGTACGAAGGGGTCGACTTCGGTGCGGTCCTGTTTCCGCTGGACGATCTTCTGGAGAAGGTGGTCGCGGACGATGTGGCCGATCCGGCGACGGGGGAAATCCTCGCCGAGTGCGGCGGGCGGATCACCGCGGAGATTCTGGCGTCGATCCGGGAGAAGGGGATCCAGACCCTTCCCGTGTTCAACCTGGAAAACGCCGACCGGGCCATCTGGGAAGGACTGATGAACGACAAGGTCCGCGACCGGGACGAGGCTCTCAAGGAGATCTACAAGAAAATGCGCCCGGGGGATCCTCCCACGAAGGAAGCCGCCGTGTCGCTGTTCGAGAACATGTTCTTCAACCCGGAACGCTACAGTCTTTCGCGGGTGGGCCGGTTGAAGCTCAATCACAAGCTTGGCATCGTCGACGAGGAGCTGGATACGACCGTTCTCCGGTACCAGGACATTCTTCGGGTGATCCGGTACCTGATCAACCTGAAAAACGGGGTGGGGGAAGCGGACGACATCGACAACCTCGGAAACCGACGCGTCCGGACCGTCGGCGAACTGATCGAGAACCAGTTCCGGATGGGGCTGGTCCGGGTGGAGCGGGCGATCCGGGAAAAGATGAGCCTGCAGGACATCGAGACGCTGATGCCGCACGACCTGATCAACGCAAAGCCGGTTTCCGCCGTGATCAAGGAGTTCTTCGGGTCGTCCCAGCTGTCCCAGTTCATGGATCAGACCAATCCCCTCTCCGAGGTGACCCACAAGCGGCGCGTATCCGCCCTCGGGCCCGGGGGACTGACGCGGGAGCGCGCGGGGTTCGAGGTCCGGGACGTGCATCCGACCCATTACGGGCGGATCTGTCCGATCGAGACGCCGGAAGGCCCGAACATCGGACTGATCGCCTCCCTGTCCACCTTCGCCCGGGTGAACGAGTTCGGGTTCATCGAGACCCCGTACCGGGCCGTGCGCGACGGAGTGGTGACCAACGAGATCGTCTACCTCTCGGCGATGGACGAGGAGAAGCACGTGATCGCGCAGGCCAACGCGCGGCTCGACGAAAGCGGCCGGTTCGCGCGTGAGGTGGTGATCGCGAGAAAGGAAGGGGAGTTCGCGATGGTCCGGGCCTCCGAGGTCACCCTGATGGACGTCTCGCCGAACCAGCTCGTTTCCGTCGCGGCCTCGCTGATCCCCTTCCTCGAGCACGACGATGCGAACCGTGCCCTGATGGGGTCGAACATGCAGCGCCAGGCGGTACCGCTGCTGCGGACCGAGCCGCCGTTCGTCGGCACCGGGATGGAGTCGGTGGTCGCCCGGGATTCGGGCGCCGCGGTAGCCGCGCGGCGCGGCGGGACCGTGGAGTCGGTCGATGCCCGCCGCATCGTCATCCGTCCCGACGAACCGGACGCCTCCGGGAAATACGGTGCGGACATCTACCGGATGGTGAAGTTCCGCCGTTCGAACCAGAACACCTGCATCAACCAGAAGCCGATCGTCACCCTGGGGCAGAAGGTCCGGGCGGAAGAAGTCATCGCCGACGGACCTGCAACCAGCGAGGGGGAGCTCTCCCTCGGACGGAATGTGCTCGTGGCCTTCATGCCATGGCGGGGATACAACTTCGAGGACTCCATCCTCGTGTCGGAAAAGATCGTCAAGGAGGATATCTTCACCTCCATTCACATCGAGGAGTTCGAATGCGTCGCCCGGGAGACGAAGCTGGGCAAGGAGGAGGTCACCGACGATATTCCGAACATCAGCGAGGAGTCGCTCAAGGACCTCGACGAGAGCGGAATCGTCCGGATCGGCGCCCGGGTGAAGCCGACGGACATCCTCGTGGGGAAGGTGACCCCGAAGGGGGAGACCCAGCTCTCCCCCGAGGAAAAGCTGCTTCGGGCGATCTTCGGCGACAAGGCGGGAGACGTGAAGGATTCCTCCCTCCGGGTCCCCCCGGGGATCGAGGGGATCGTCATCGACGCGAAGGTCTTCATCCGCAAGAGCGGGGAGAAGGACGACCGGGCGCAGGCGCTGGAGGTGCGGGAGACGGAGCGGCTTCTCCGGGACCAGGACGACGAAATCCGGATCATCCTGGTGACGGCCTACGGCAAGATCTACAACCTTCTGCTCGGAAAGACC
>JBFFGP010000052.1:0-5864 GCA_041557435.1 Candidatus Deferrimicrobiaceae bacterium
GAAGATCGCCGCGATCGGAACGCCCAGCGCCGCCCCGATGTGCATCGGCCCCGAGTCGTTCGTCACCAGGAACGAGCACCAGGAAAGAACGGCCATCAGTTCCCGCACGGTTGTGCGCCCGGCAAGGTTCACCGGTTTTCGCCCCATCGCCACCGCGATTTCCGCGGAAAGGGGCATCTCGGGAACCGACCCCAAAAGGACGACGCTTGCGTCCCATTCCTCGGACAGCGTGTCCGCGACCTTTGCGAACCTGTCCGGGAACCACCGTTTCGCGGACCCGAAGGTCGCCCCCGGGTTGACCCCCACCATCCTCTTCCCTTCCGGAACGCCCAACGAGACGAGCCGGGACCGTATCGACACAAGTTCGTCTTCGGTCACCCGGATCGCAAGGCGCGGCCTCTCCGGGCGAGGGATCCCGAGCAACGAGACGAGTCGGAGATAATATTCCGCGTGGTGCAGGGAGAGAACTTCCTCGGTCACCGGGACGGCCCGGGAGAGCAACAGCCGCCGCCCGTCAGTGGCGTACCCCATCCTCTCCGGGATTCCGGCCAGGAAGGTGAGAATCGCAGCGTCGATGGCGTTCTGAAGCAGGAGGGCGGCGTCAAATCCGCCTCTCCGCAGTTGCCTCGCCTTCCTGAGCATGCCGATGGCCCCGGCGTGGCCTCCGTCCTTGTCGTACACCTCGATATCGTCGACGTCCGGGTGATGCCGCAGGAGTTCGGCGACAAGGGGTTTGGCGACTATCGTGATCCGCGCCTGCGGGCACGCCGAGCGCACCGCCCCAAGGGCAGGAGTCGTAAGGACGGCATCGCCCAGCCAGTTGACGGCCCGAATGAGAAGCGCGCCGGGTTTACTCCATGGAAAAGAATGCACGATGGAAGAATATCAAACTGAAATTCGCCCGGATAGCATCAACCGTGAGGATTCTCCCGGATAACGGATCAGTTCGCGAAGAATCTTCGCACCTGCCGGATCACCTCGTCCTGATCCGCCTCGGACAGGAAGGCGGACATGGGGAGCGAGACCACCTCGCGCGCCGCCGCCTCACTTTCCGGGAAATACCCTTTCTCGTATCCCAGGCCCCGGAACGCCTCCTGCAGGTGAAGGGGGATCGGGTAATGCACTGCCGTGGGGATCCCGTTATCCCGGAGGTGGGCGACAAGGTCGTCCCTCCTCGAGGTACGTATGGTGTACTGCGCGAATACATGTGTGTTTCCCGGGCTTACGGCGGGCACGACGACGACGTCACCCAACCGGTCGGAATAGCGCTCTCCCAGGGAGGCGCGGGCGCTCACTTCGCCGGGAAAACGGGGGAACTTGCCGAGCAGGACCGCCGCCTGCAGGTCGTCAAGCCGGCTGTTGATCCCGATCGCCCGGTGCAGGTAACGCTCCCATTGCCCGTGGTTGCGCAGGCCCCGGACCCGATCGGCAAAGCTGTCATCCGACGTGAATACCATCCCGCCGTCCCCGTAGCACCCGAGCGGCTTGGAGGGGAAGAAAGAGGTCGTTCCCACGTGCGGCCAGCCGCACGACCTGCGGCCGTTCCGCTCTGCCCCGAACGACTGGGCCCCGTCCTCGATGACGAACAGCCCATGCTCCTCCGCGACCGAAAGGATCGTCTCCATTGCCGGACACTGCCCATAAAGGCTTACAGCGATGATCCCCCGGGTGTTTCCCGTGACCGCCTCCTCGATCCCTTCCGCGTTGATGTTGTATGTCACCGGGTCGATATCCACGAACACCGGGGTGGCACCGACGAGGGAAATCGCCTCGACCGTGGCGACGAAGGTGAATGGGGTGGTCACGATCTCGTCCCCCCCCTTGACCCCGTCCGCCATGAGGGCGAGGAGCAGGGCGTCGGTCCCGGAAGAGCAGCCGATCGCGTGCTTCGCCCCGACGTAGGCGGCCAACCTCCCCTCGAGCTCGCTGCCCTTGGGTCCCATGATAAACTGGGCACTCCGCAATACATCCTCCATCTCCCTGCGGATTTCGGGCTCATAGGCCGAAAACTGGCTCGTAAGATCGACGAATTTCATGGGAGGCGATCCTTTCGGTGGCGGTCGCCGCGAGGCAATATTTCCTTTTTGTATCACACCCCCGGGGGATTTCCAATTTGGACCCCGTTTTTGGTGGCGCCTGCGGGAGGGAATTGCTATAAGTATAAGGTTCCGGAGGGATGGCCGAGCGGCTTAAGGCGGCGGTCTTGAAAACCACTGAAGCGCGAGCTTCCGTAGGTTCAAATCCTACTCCCTCCGCCATCCGCCTGCACTCGATATCCGCTGCCAGAGGAACGGTGGATTTCGAGCTCCGGCGGGATGCCACGCCGTAACCTTGGCGAAGGCGGGCAGCCATCCCCGAAACAAGGGGAAAACCGTCACGCTTCTGGGCTACGGCTGGGCAAGCCGGCTATTGGGTGAAGGCTGTCCCGCCAAAGCGTCGGTTTCATGCTGCCGCGAGGAGCGGAGGCGGACAGCTTGCAGCCCTTTGCTCCCGGGTATCGAAGAGGGCGAGCATAATACTTTCGAACGGCGACACGGACGGAGAGGTGGCCGAGCTGGCTGAAGGCAACCGCCTGCTAAGCGGTTGTACGGGTAAAACCGTACCGAGGGTTCGAATCCCTCCCTCTCCGCCACCCTCCTTCGCCCAAGGTTCGCAGGGAAGGCAGGGAACCTTGCGCTGCGGAGGGTGCCCTCCGTAGCTCGGAGAATTCGGGATTGCGGTTGCGGCGGCCGAGCGAAGGAGGACATGACCACCGGCTGCACGGCCCGGGGAATTCGAACCGGTCGGCCGTCAGATAAAGGAAGCGGAGAGGTGTCCGAGCTGGCCGAAGGAACGCGACTGGAAATCGCGTAGGTGGCTAAACCCCGCCTCGAGGGTTCGAATCCCTCCCTCTCCGCCACGATCTTCTAGAACCGGAGATCCGGGGATTCGAACCATAGACTGAGGTTTGATTCCGACCCCTGATTGGGGACACGAGGAAAGAGGAGGTACGAGGAACCATGAAGAGATTGTCCCTGATGTTCGCAGCGCTCCTGGTGATTCCCCTCGCGGGGGCATCCTGCAAGAAGAATGAACCGCCGCCGTCTCCCCCACCGATGCAGCAGGGAACGCCCGGGCAGCCCGGAGCACCGCACGGAACGATAGGGGGCGGACCGGAGAAGAACGTCCTCATCCCCGAAGACGTGAAAGCGTCCTGGAAGGCCGTGAAGGTCCAGGTGGATTTCAAGGAGAAGAAGACCACGAAGGAGTTCACCGTCCCGCTGAACTCCGAGTTCCCGGTCCCCGACTCCGATCTGACCCTGAAGACAGGCGCCTTCCTCCCCCACTTCGCGATGACGGCCGACCAGATCACCTCCAATTCGAACAACCTGGAGAACCCGGCCTGCAACATCGAGATCCTGGTGAAGGGAAACCAGGTATTCAAGGGGTGGCTCTTCACGAAGTTCCCGGACGTTCACCCGTTCCAGCACGAAATGTATGGGGTGAAGCTGGTGGAGGGGATCAAGAAGTAGGCTTCGCCAGGGAGGGATCCATCCGAGGGGGGACGAATTCCGCGGGAGTTTCCCGGCGGGACGCCTCCCCTCTTTTTTTACGGGGCTTCCCTCTCCCGGGTCCGTTGGATCACGGCCATCATCTGCTCGTGAATCCTGCCGTTCGAGGCGAGGATCTCGGGCTGGTGGATGTCGTACGGCGAGCCGTCGAACAGGGTGGCCACCCCTCCCGCTTCCCGGAGGATCAGAAGCCCGGCCGCCGTGTCCCAGGGCGATAGCTTCAGCTCCCAGAACCCGTCGAATCTCCCGCAGGCAAGGTAGCACAAGTCCAGGGCCGCCGACCCGTCACGCCGGATTGCCTGCCCCGAGAAAACGAACTCCCGGAAGAAGGCGAGATTGTTGTCCGTCGACTCCCTTACGTCGTAGGCAAAACCGGTTGAGAGAAGGGACCGGCGAAGGTCCCCGACGGAGGAGACGGCAATCCGCTCCCCGTTGCGGAATGCGCCGCCTTCCGCCGAAGCGGTGAACGACTCGGACAGGAGCGGGTCGAACACGGCCCCCGCGAGGAGTTCCCCGTTCTTCTCGAGCGCCACGGATACGCAGAAGCAAGGGTAGTTGTGGGCATAGTTGGTCGTCCCGTCCAGAGGGTCGATGATCCAGCGATACGGCGATGAGGACTTCTGTTCCGAACTCTCCTCGGAGAGGATCCCATGTTCCGGGCAGGCGGACCGGATCCGCTCCATGATGTACACCTCGGACTGGCGGTCCACGTCCGTCACGAGATCGATCTCGCTCTTGTAATGGATGGACTGCCGCTTTCCGTAGTTCTGCCGGAGGATCTCCCCCGCCCCCCGGGCCACGTCCTCGGCGAATTCCAGCCATTGCCGCTGCATCATCATGCACCCTTCTCCGGCCGCTTTGCATCGTGTACCGGGTCATTATAGTATGGTCCTTGTGCCGCTCCCGCAATATCTGCCCGGACGATCCCGGATGTTCGGCGAAAGGAGGTCGCGATGACGGTCCGACGACTCGCTTTCCTGCTCCTGCTCCTTTTCCCTCTCCTGTTGCCGGCGTGCGCCACCGGAAAAGAGAAGCGGGTATGGGAGCCAGGCGACAGCATCATCTGTCCGCATTGCGGCCGGGATTTCCCCGTGCCGGAGAAGCTGGGCGAATAAACACCGGCTACCTGCCCGGTAACACAGTAATTCTATTTTTGCTACAATCGGGCCGGGAGGGACTACGAAGATGCCCGGCGTCACCCGATTCGGAGTATCGCTCGAGGAAAACCTTCTCACGCGGTTCGACCGCCTCCTTGCCCGCAAGGGGTACGCCAACCGGTCGGAGGCGATACGAGACCTGATCCGGGAGAGCCTCGTGCGGGAACAGTGGGAGACGGGGACCGGGGAAGCGGTCGGTACCATTACGCTCGTCTACAAACATGACACGAGAGACCTGGCGGACAAGCTGACCGACCTGCAGCACGCCCATTTCAAGACGATCGTCTCCACGCTCCACATCCACCTGGACGCCCATCACTGTCTCGAGGTCCTCGTCCTCCGGGGCAAAGCGGCAGACCTCAAGTCGATCGCGGACAGGCTCATCGGGACGCGCGGCGTGAAACACGGAACGTTTTCGGCGACATCGGAGGGAAAGAAGCTTGTGTAACTTTTTTTTCCCGCGGCGGTAACACTTTTTTTCCGATTGTGGCATCAAAGGGACAGTAAATGGAGTAACGATCGCGGCAAGAAAAGGGATGCGGGAGACGGTATGCATATTCCTGATGGCTACCTCGGGCCACCGACGTATGTGGCAGCATACGCCGTCTGCGCCCCCCTCTGGGGGATCGCCGCCCGCAAGGTGCGGGAAAATCTCGATACCAAGAGGGCCCCCCTCTTAGCCATCTCCGCAGCCTTCTCCTTCCTCGTGATGATGTTCAACGTGCCCCTTCCGGGGGGGAGCACCGGACACGCAGTGGGGGGGGTTCTGATCGCCATCGCCGTGGGACCCTGGGGGGCGATGCTCTCCATCAGCATCGCCCTAGTCATCCAGGCCCTGCTCTTCGGCGACGGGGGAATCACGGCGATCGGGGCGAATTGCCTGAACATCGCATTCGTGATGCCGTTCGCGGGATATTACACCTATCGCCTCCTCTCCCGAGCGCTTTCCTCCGAAAGAGGAAAGGCTGTGGCGGGCGGAATCGGGGGATACGTCGGCCTCAACCTTTCCGCCCTTACCACGGCGGTCATGTTCGGTATCCAGCCCCTCCTCCACACAACCCCGGACGGACGGGCCCTGTATTCCCCCTATCCCCTCAACGTGGCCGTCCACGCCATGATGCTCCAGCACTTGACCGTCATCGGCGCAGTCGAAGCA
>JBFFGP010000053.1:0-5853 GCA_041557435.1 Candidatus Deferrimicrobiaceae bacterium
CGGGGATCTTCCCGGGACGATTTCGTACACCTACACGACGGCCACGGCGACCTTTACACCCGGCGCACCGTTTGCTCCTCTGACCGACTACACGGTGACGGTTGACGATAAAGTGAAATCCCACGACGGTGTACGATTGCCCGCACCGTACGTTTTCGGCTTCAGAACGGGTTCTGCTTTCTAAGCGGGCCTGCCGGGGAAACCGTCGGAAGAGTCCGACCGATGCGGAGATTTCGACGATCGCCGGGGGAGGGAGGATTCATCGGGATAATTCCTTGACAGGCAGGACCACGACAGCTGCCGCACGGGGAGGGGGTTTCCATCGGGTTGGTGGTAATCCGTACCGGAATGAATCGGGGCGGGAATCGATCCTGTGGAATGACGGGGACCATGTCACCGCGTCGTCTCGGAAAGCCGTTCTTCGATCCTCTTTTCCAGGTCCTCCAGCCGGCGCAACGTCGCCTGCCCTGCCGGGATCTGCGTGGAGACCAAGGGACGCTCCTTTCGGATCATTTCGCGCGCCTTCCCATAGGCGGCCGCAGCCCTCTCCGGCTCGCCCTTTGCGCGCCAGGCCTCGCCCAGGTGGAACCAGGATTGCGAGAATGGACCTAGCCGCTTGCTTTGCACATGTCGCTCCAGCGATGCAATGGCTTTGTCGTACTCCCCGAGGTCGAGGTAGGCGCGACCGAGGAGGTCATCGCGTGTGAACTCGGGGGCAAGGGAATTCGCCTTTTCCAGGTTCCGTGCGACGTTGCGGGCGCTGTACCCCGGTCCGCACTCCACTCCCCGGTCGTTGAACGCTTCCCGAATGGCCATTACGTTGAAGGCACGAACGCTGTTGTCCGCGCCGGGGGCTGCGGAAATGTCGGCGATCGCCCGTTCCCGCGAGGAGCGAAGGCGCGCCGGTACCTCGGCAGGCGGCAGTCTTCTTGCCCACGCATGGATTGCACTCTGAAGCTCTACTGCCCGGCCGACGATCGCATCAAGATCCCCTCGCGGCGTTTCCTCGAAGGCATCCACAAACTCGAGGAAGGCGGCTCGGGCCGTATTGTCGGCAGTGGGTCTCCCCGCGCAAAATCCGAAGACGAACGTCCCGGTGCCATCGGAGGATGGAAGAAGATAGAGTCCCCCGTCCCACTCCCGTTCGAGTGCCCGAAACCGCCACGCCTCCGTCACGAAACGTCTGCCTCCTCGGACATCCTCGCCAAATTGTTGCGATCCGGCCACCGGTTCGAAATGCTTACGGTCATATTCCCCTTGGAATTGTCCCGCGAAAACATCCTCCGGCGTCAACCAGCCGACACGGGTCACATACATCACAGCGCGCTTCTCCGTGTTCCAGCGATGAGCGTGCTGGCCCCAGGAGTCGAGGGGAGATGGACAGGCAATGGCATCTTTCCGCTCGTAAGGGTACATCAGTTCCACCGGCATCTGCATTCCGGCCTGCCACCCGGGAGGAGGTGGGGGCACGCGCCCGTCCTCGAGATTATCCTTGTAGAGCACTCTCATGACAGCTCTTGTCGAGGCGAGATCATCCCGTGCCATCCCGGCGCAGGATGCGAGAAGCAGCGAGAAAACCAGACACAGGATCAACCATGCCGCAACATGCGCACGCTTCATCGGATTACCCTCCCCGCCCCGAAATCACCACCAAAAAGCCGGTTGTTTGCACGGGGCTTGCAGTCCCCGGTGGACCGATGCGGCCTCCTTCATGCCAGCGCCAGGAATCGCTCCAGTTCGTAGAGCGCGGCCTGGGCGGCCGGGGCGTATCTCGAAAGGACCGCGACGTCGAAAGCGTGCTCGGTCTGGGGATACTCGACGTGGACCACCGGTACGCCCGCATGAACGAGTTTCCGGTAGAGCGCGCGACAGGCGAAAGCGGGGACGAGGCCATCGTGCTCGCCCTGCAGGAGGAGGGTGGGCGGCGAGTTCGGACCGGCGTGGACGATCGGGGAGAAGAGCTTGTATCGATCAGGGATCTCGTCCGGCTGACCGCCGAAAAGGTTTTTCATCATCTGTCGATGGGGAATAGGGAATTCCTGCTCCTTGATGCGGTCGACGATGTCCCCCATGGCAAACCGCAAAACGGCCCGGGAGATCCTCGCGGAGACCCTGTTCCTCTCCGGATCAAGTTGTTGCCGCTTCTTTTCCACATTTCCTCCCCCAGCGAGGGTGGCTCCCGCGTGGTCGTAGTACGCCCGCATGTCGACGGGACCGTAATACGACACAACGGCTGCCACGGAACGATCGGCATCCTTGACGTCGTCGGGGGTGAGCTCCGGGTGATCGGGAGCGTAGGCCGCAAGGAGAGCCAGGTGCCCACCTGCCGATCCGCCGCCGGTCACCACACGCTTTGGATCGACGCCGTACTTTTCCGCGTTCTCCTTCATCCAGGCAATGGCGCGCTTGACATCGCCCAACATGCCGTACGCGTCGACCTCCGGGCACAGCCTGTATGCCACGTCGATCACCACATGGCCCTGTGCACAAAGGTGGCGAAAGAAGCATCGGGTATTGAAGTCCTTGTCGAGCCAGTGCCACCCGCTGCCGTGGAAATAGAGAAACGCCACCCCGGAGGAAGGGGTTCCCTCCGCCGGCCGCCAGAGGTCGCAGAGCAGTTCGCGGGTCGATCCGGGGATCCGCCAGAAGGCGACGTCCCGCTCCCACCGGGGTTCCGGCGCGTCGGGCAGGCGGCCCACCCACCGCCGTGCGAGCATCGATCCGCGATGTTCCGGGGGGATCCGGCCTTCCCAATCCGGCCCGAAGGCCTTTTCGAATCCGTCGTGGCGTGCGGCAACGCGAAGCAGGTACCGGAGGGAAAGGGCAACCGCCACGGCAGCGAGCGCAGCAGCCGCGATCGGACCACACGCGAGACCCAGCACGGCGATCAACGCCCCGACCCCGGCGACGAAGGCCGCCCCCGAGGTCATGAACATCTTCGGCAAGGTGAGGGGAGCAGCGGCAGGCGACCGGATCCGGAGGAAATACAGGCTGCTGGCGAGCGCCAGAAGGAACCCGACAACGACCAGGAGGGTCTTCATCGCGTTCGGCGGGGAGGCGGTTTTCCGCCGCGGGGTGCAAGTTCTTCCAGCAAGGTCTTCGCCTCTTTCAGATCCGCCGTGTCGAATCCTTCCGTGAACCTGCCGTACACCGTTGCCAGCAACTCGCGGGCCTCATCCCTCCTGCCCTGCTGCTGCCACAGGCGACTCAGTCTCAGAACCGCCTGCATTTCCAGGGATTTCGCTTGTTGCCGACGAGCGATATCGACCGCGCGGGTGAAACAGGCCTCGGCTTCCGCGGCCTGTTCCCCTTGGTCGTCTCCCTTTTTCATTCGGCTGATCCGCCCGAGCAGGAGCGTTCCCTTGAGGAAAGACAGTTGCGTGTCGTATCGCCGCTCCCCGGTCCTGTCTACGGTGGCCTGTGCCTCGGAAAGCGATGCCAGCCCCTCCT
The DNA here is from genome assembly GCA_041557435.1 of Candidatus Deferrimicrobiaceae bacterium. Classification (GTDB taxonomy): domain Bacteria; phylum Desulfobacterota; class Deferrimicrobia; order Deferrimicrobiales; family Deferrimicrobiaceae; genus JBFFGP01. The sequence goes on from JBFFGP010000053.1 coordinate 3,451, forward strand.
CGACCTGCCCCGCACCCATCAACAGCTCGGCCATCACGGCAAGGAGCATCGGATGTCCACTCACGGCTCCCGTTGCCCGGTAGGCATCCATCATGTGACGGATCTGCGCGATTCCCTCCGCAAGCCCGATTTTTCCTTGCGCGAGGAGCACGAGGTTGCGGACGAGCATTCCGGCTCCGATGAACACCGGAAATCCGTGCTCGAGGGAAAGCGCCAGCATCTCCTCGTTGGGTTGATGAGCCAGCGCATGTTCACCGCGATACCCATGGACGGCTGCGACAAAGAACAGGCCGTACGCCAGGGTGAACGGATGGGACAGCTCCCGGGCCAGGGCGAGGGCCTCCCGGGCTTTCCCCAAGGCCTGGTCGGGATATCCCAGATGCCACAGGCTGAATGCCAAAAACCCCAGGCTGATCACCCGACCGTCCTGCACGGAATGAACCGCACCGGGAGAGGAGAGCGTTTGGCGAGTGAAGAGGGCGAAAGCCTGCTCGAGATGCTCCCTGGCCGGTCCGAACTCCCCCGTATGGAAGAGTACCTGTCCCACCCCATGGTGCGCCGGTCCCAAAATCGCGGGATCTTCTGTCTTTTCCCCAAGCGCAAGCATCTGTTCCCCCACCTCGCGCGCCGTGTGGAACTCGGCCCGCGCAAGATGGAAGATCCACGAACCGCCGAGCACCCGGCCGAGTCGGGCTGCGTCGTCCAGCTGCTGACACAACGTCAGCGCGCGGTTGTAGGCGGTTCCGACTTCCGGAGTCGCATAGCCCCTGGCAGCCATATAGGTCAGCCCGAGGGTGGTCTGCAAATCCACTTCCCGCCGGACATGTTCCGCGGCATCGGGAAGCATGCGCAGCACCTCGAGTCCTCTCGTGAGGTGGACGATCGCCTCCTGATAGGCGCTCCGCTGCCGTGCAATCTCCCCCGCGTGCTGCAGGTATCGCACCGCCCGGGGAGCGTCCCTTCCGCGCACGAAATGTTCCGCCAATTCCGTTGCGATCTCCCGGGAGTTCTCGCCATGCCCCGCCTCCAGGCGCATCCCGATCCGACTATGCCAACGCATCCTCCGCCCCGCCGGGATCCGGTTGTACAACACCTCCTGGTGCAGGGCGTGGATGAACCCGTACCGGGCGGCGACCGTTCCGTCCGGCCAGGCCTCGGGCCCGAGCGACCGCACGAATTGCGCGCGGCGGGACAGCGTTTCGCAGCGTGTCTCGACGGAATCCACCTCGAGCTCGACGCCGGCGGCGACCGCCGCCGCCGAGAACTCCGTACCCGCCACACTGGCGGCTTCCAGGATCGTCTGCTCCTCGGGACCCACCTTTTCCAGGTGCAGTTCGATCAACTGCCGAAGCCCCTCCGGCACGCCAACGGACATCCCCTCGAGTCCTTCGGGCAGTTCCCAGCCTTCGGTGCCCTCCACGAGCTTCCCTTGCCGCACCAGGGTGGCGACGAGCGTTACGAGGAATAGGGGATTCCCGTCCGTGCGTTGGTGCAGCGTTTGCGCCAAGCCGGCAGGGATCTCGCGGCCCGGGCACCTCCCGGACAGGTAGGCCGCCACCGCGTCTTCGGACAGATAGTCGAGCAACAACTCCTCGCATTGGCCGCGGCTCTTCAGCTCCTGGGTGAGGGCGCGCAAGGGATGAGCAGACACGATCGCCTCGACGGGCCGATAGGTCCCCAGCACGAGCAACCGGGCCGCCTCCCGGCGCCTTGCCACGTACGAAAGCCAGGCCAGCGTGGATGCGTCGCTCCAGTGCAGATCCTCCAGCACCAGCAACAGGGGACGGTCGACCGTGAGCTGTTCCACGGCCTCGGCCAGCTCCCGCAGCATCCGTGCCTGCGTCGTCCCGCCTTCCGGACGCTCCGGCGCGGGACCCTTTTCCACCCCCTGCAGGGCGGGCATCTGCGCCAGCCAGCTTGGCGCCTGCCGCCGGAGGAGATCGAGGAACCGCGCTCCCCCCGGCCCCCGGCACATCCGCCCCAGCGCCTCCAGCAGTGGGAGATAGGCCTCCCCCGCTCCATACTGGTCGACACACTGCCCGTGGCCGATCCACAGGGGCTCCCCGGATTCCGCCTGCGCCACAAAGGCATCCACCAGGGTCGTCTTGCCGATCCCCGCCTCCCCGACGACGAACCCGATGCGCCGATCCCCTTCCAGCGCGGCGGCCAACCATTCGTGCAGCCGGGCCATCTCCGCGTCCCGGCCGACCAGCGGAGCCGGAGGGATCGAAACCGGGCGGGGAGTCGGGAACGGGATGTCCGGGGACGGCCCGGCAACGGCGCCGGACAGGCTCCCCGCCGGCGTCCGATCGACGACCGATACCGGCGGAAGAAACCGGTACCCCCGTCCACGAACCGTCTCGATGATCCGCGGGGCCCGGGCATCGTCCTCCAGCACCCGGC
>JBFFGP010000054.1:0-5730 GCA_041557435.1 Candidatus Deferrimicrobiaceae bacterium
AGGAGCAGGACAAAAAACTCAGAGCCTTACAGGACGAGATTCGAGCCTCGGCGCAAGGCAAGCAGCCTCCTTTCATGTCCCCCTCCTTTCCCACGATCCGGGCGAGGTATCGAGCGCAGCGGGCGTCCCGAAAGCACTCCCTTTGCTCTTCCCGGCGGAGCGCCATCTATTGCGCTTCTTTTTCCCCGGCCGTGCGGGAGAAGAAAAGGAAGGCCATCGAGGGCCTGCGGTTCCCCGGCTGGGTCACGAAGTGGATCGATTCGAACCGGAACCCTTCCGCGGTCCAGCGATTGAGTTCCGCCTCGATTTCCTCTTCGTAGACCCTCGAGATCTCGACGACCTTGTAGGGGGTGTCCGACGGTTTCACGATATCGGTCACTCCGCGAGGGCCTTCGCCGCCTGCTTGGCGGCATAGGTAAGGATCAGGTCTGCCCCTGCCCGCTTGATCGACACCAGGATCTCCATCATCAACCGGCCGCCGTCGACCCACCCAAGCTTCTCCCCGGCTTTCACGATCGAGTACTCGCCGCTGACATTGTAGGCCGCCACCGGCAAGTCGAAGGCATCGCGGACGCGGCAGATGATGTCCAGGTACGCGAGGGCGGGCTTGACCATGATGATGTCCGCTCCCTCCTGGATGTCCAAGGCGACCTCCCGGATCGCCTCCCGCGCGTTAGGGGGATCCATCTGGTACGACCGGCGGTCCCCGAACCGCGGAGTGCTCTCCGCCGCATCCCGGAAGGGGCCGTAGAACCCGCTCGCGTACTTGGCGGCGTACGACATGATGGGGATTCCCTGGTATCCCTCCTCGTCCAGCGCCGCCCGGATGGCCGCCACCCTCCCGTCCATCATGTCGGAGGGGGCCACCATGTCCGCCCCCGCCCGGGCGTGCGTCAATGCGCTGCGGGCCAGGATGTCCAGCGTAGCGTCGTTGTCCACATCGCCTTCCCGGGTGAGAATCCCGCAATGGCCGTGGTCGGTGTATTCGCAGAAGCAGACGTCGGTGATGACCTGGATGTCGGGGACGGCGTCTTTGATCGCCCGGACAGCCGTCTGAATGATCCCGTCGTCGGAACAGGCGTCCGACCCCACGGCGTCCTTCTTCGCGGGGATCCCGAAAAGGAGGACGGCGGGAATCCCCAGGCGTCGGACCTCCCTGACCTCCTTCACGAGGTTCTCCACGCTTACCTGGAAGACTCCGGGCATCGAGGGGATTTCCTTCCGGACTTTCTTTCCGGCGGCGGCAAAAAGGGGGTAGATCAGGTCGTCTACCGAGAGTTTCGTCTCCCGGACCATCCGGCGGATTTCCTCGTTCCTGCGAAGTCTCCTGGGGCGGTGTTCGGGATACGTCATGTCGCCTCCCCTCCGCGGGAAGGGGAGGCGAAGTGCGCATCGATCGCCTCCAGCATCCCGGCCAATGTGAACGTTTCGGGCATGATGTCCACGGTGTAATTCCTTTCCTCGACGGCTTTTGCCGTCACTTCCCCGATCACGGCGATCCGGCTCCGCGAAAGAACGTCAGATGCCCGTTCCTCCCCCAGCAAGAGGAAGAAGTTGTGGAACGCCGAGGGGGAGGCAAAAGTGCACACATCGGGCGGCCGTTCCCCGATCTCCAGGGCGGTCTTCTCGTCCCTCGGGGGCAGGTCGTTTCGGTACGCCGTCACGACGTCCAACGTCCCTCCTCTTCCTCCGATCTCCTCCGGGATCACCTCCCGGCCCTCCAGGGCGCGGGGGAAGAGGAACCGCTTCCCCGCGAACCCTTCTCCGGCCAAGGACGTAACAAGCCCCTCCGCGGTGTGCTTTTCCGCCTCGCAATGGACGGGGGAGCCGTGTCGTGCAAGCTCTCGTGTCGTGCCGGGGCCCACGGAGGCGACCCGGACCCCCTCGGGAATGCCCCTTACTCCCCGGTTCGCCGCACGCTCGAAGAAGAACCGGACGGCGTTGGCGCTCGTGAACAGGACCCAGTGATACGTCCCCAGGCGCGCAAGAGCCTCGTCCAGGGGAGCGAGGTCGTCGGGGGGGACAAGCCTTACCGTCGGGTAAACCACGGGCACGCCTCCCCGTTTCCGGATGACCGCGGAAAACTCCTCCCTCTGCCCTTCGCCGCGGGTCACCAGGATCCTTTTTCCCCGGAGAGACATCTTAGGCTAGCTGCCCGCCGCCCGATACACTTCGTCCAGAATCTCCCTCGCGCCCCGGTCGAGAAGCTGCTCGGCAAGCGTTACGCCCAGCCCCTCCGGGTCGGACACGCTCCCCCTGGCGCTGCCCCGGATGATTTCCGACCCGTCGGGACGCCCCACCATCCCCTGCAGGAAGATGCCGTCCCCTTCCGTTGTCCCGTACGAGGCGATCGGGACCTGGCACCCCCCCTCGAGGCGTTTCAGGAACCCCCGCTCGGCGCGGACCGCGAACGCGGTGTCCCGGTCGTCAAGGAAGGAGACCGCCTCCCGGGTATCCTGGTCGTCACTTCGGATCTCGATCCCCAGGGCGCCTTGCCCGATGGCGGGAAGAGACATCTCCTCGGGGATGTACTGGGTGATCTTCGCCTCCCACCCCAGGCGCCGAAGTCCCGCCGCCGCCAGGATGATGGCGTCGAAGCGCCCCTCCTCCATCTTTCGGATGCGGGTGTCTAGGTTTCCCCGGAGAGTCTCGACCGAAAGGTCGGGGCGAAGCCCGAGCAACTGGGTCTGCCTGCGCAGGGAGCTCGTCCCCAATTTCGCCCCCCGCGGGAGATCCATGAACTTTCTGTACTTCACGGAAAGGAAGGCGTCCCGAGGGTCCTCGCGGCGCGTGATGGCAATGATCGTGAGCCCGTCGGGCAGGTCGGTGGGAACGTCCTTCATCGAGTGGACCGCGAGATCGATGCTCCCGGAAAGCAGCGCCTCCTCGATCTCCTTGACGAACAGCCCTTTCCCCCCGACGCGGGCCAAGGGGACGTCCAGGATCATGTCTCCCGTCGTCTTGATCCTCGTGATCTCGACCTTCCTGCCCGTTTTCCTTTCGATCTCGAACTGGACGAACTCGGCCTGCCACAGGGCGAGCTTGCTGCCCCGGCTTCCCAGTCGGATTCTCGAATTCGGATTTCCCAATCCACCCTCCTCCTGGAATCGTTACGCCCTATTTCCGCGACGCCTGCCCGGTTTCGTCCGCTTCCCCGTTCTCGGTCTGCTCCGGCGATTCCGGAAGGTCGAAGATCTCCCGGACCGTCGCCACGAGCTCCATCTGGTTCCGGCCGTCGGCGTCCTTCTTGAGCGCGGCGATGGGAGCGTGAAGGATCTTGTTGAGGAGCGAAGAGGCAAGGGACTCCACCACCTTCCTCGTCTTCGGATCCTCCCCCCCGAGCACCGATACCGCCTTGGTCACCTCGATGTTCTTGACCTCCTCGTACTTTCTGCGGAGGGTGATGATGGTGGGGGTGACCTGCTGCCCATCGAGCCACCGGCGGAACGACCGGACTTCCTCCGTCACGATTTCCTCGGCTTTCAACGCCTCTCTCTGCCGCTCCTCCAGGTTCGTCTCGATCACGTTGTTCAGGTCGTCGATGTCGTAGACGTAGACGTTGTCGATCTGGTTCGCATCGGGATCGATATCCCGGGGGACGGCCATGTCGATGAAGAACATCGGCCGGTTCCTCCGGATACGGATGACCTCCTCGACATCCTGCTTCTGGATGATGAAGTGCGAGGCACCCGTGGACGACAGGACGATATCGGCCCGCTTCAGGTGTACCGGCAGCTCGTCGAACCGGATCGGGGTCCCCCGGAACTCCTCGGCGAGCTTCACCGCTCGCTCGAAGGTCCGGTTGGTCACCATGATCCCCTTGACGCCCGCGGAGACGAGATGCCGGGCCGCGAGCTCGCACATCTCTCCCGCGCCGATGAGCATCGCGGTCTTGTCCGTCAGGTCACCGAAGATCTTCCTCGCAAGCTCGACCGCAGCGTAGGAGACCGACACGGCACTGCTCGCCACCTTGGTCTCCGTGCGCACCCGCTTCGCCACCGAGAACACCTTCGCGAAGAACTTGTCGAGAATCGTCCCGATCGACCGGAATTCGCCGGCATAGCCGTAGGCGTCCTTGACCTGCCCGAGGATCTGCGGCTCCCCGAGCACCATGGAGTCGAGGCTACTTGCCACCCGGAAGAGGTGGTGCACCGCCTCGTCTCCCTCGTAATGGTAGAGATACCCGTCCAGCTCCGGAAGAGGAATCCCGTGGAAGGCCGACATGAAATCCTTCATCTCGGACACACCCCGGAAGTTCTGGTGCGCCAGTGCGCATATCTCGACCCGGTTGCACGTGGAAAGGATTACTCCCTCCTTGAGGGACTCCTTCTCCATGAGCCCCCGGAGCGCGTGTCCGATCGTCTCCGCGGGGAAGGCGAGCCGCTCCCGGATTTCCACGGGGGCGGTCCGGTGATTGAGCCCTATGATGATGATGTGGCCCATCGGGAAATCCCTGTCCTCCCCCTCACCGTGACAGGCTGGAGTAGGAGTGGAGACCCGGCAGGAGGAGATTGACGCCCAGGAACGTGAAGAGGACCGCGCCGAATCCGACGATCGCAAGGATTGCCGCCCTGCGCCCCCTCCACCCCACCGTCAGCCGCCCGTGGAGAAGAGCGGCGTAAAGGAGCCACGTAATGAGCGACCACGTCTCCTTCGGGTCCCAGCTCCAGTAGGACCCCCAGGCGTACTCGGCCCAGATGGAGCCCGTGATGATCCCCATGGTGAGGAGGGGGAACCCGATCGTCAGGCACCGGTAGTTGACCTCGTCGAGCACGTCGAGGGATGGGAGACGCTTGAAAATCGCGCCCATTTTCTTGCGCTTGACCTGTTTCTCCTGCAGGAGGTACATGACTCCCGCGCCGAAGGCGACGGCGAATACCGCGTCGCCGACGAACAGGAGAATGACGTGGACCGGGAGCCAGTAGGAGTTCAGGGCCGGAGCCAGCCCGGCGATCTCCCCCGGCAGGAAGGCGGGGAAGATACTGAAAATGAAGGCCAGCGGAGCGACGAACGATCCCAGCGTCCGCAGGTTATACCGGATCTCGACGACGAGGAAGGTGCCTGCGATCGAAAGGGCGAAAAACGAAAGGGACTCGAACAGGTTCGTCACGGGTGTATATCCCGCCGACGCGTATCGGAGAGCAAATCCGGCGGTGTGGACGATGACCCCGATCAGAAGGAACATGCGACCCAGGCGGGCTCCCCGCTCGTTCAGCGTGATGATGAAGTAGAGGTAGAGGAGAGCGCCGGCCAGATAGAAGAACGTGGTCGCCTTCAGCAGAGAAATGTGCATTCACTCATTGTAATTCACGAACGATAAGCGAACAAGCAGATCTCCGGGCGCCGGACCGGTACCACATGATACGATGGCCGAAGTGAAACACCGCTTCCCTTCCTCCCTGCTCATCCTGGTCATCACCGCTGCGTTCCTGTCCGGGTGTTCCCGGGAGCTGCCCGTCGACGACGGAACGCTGGTCATCGCATTCCCCGGCGCCCCGTCCAACATCGACCCGCGGATGGCCACCGACGCCTACGGGACGCAGATCCTGCAGATGACGCACGCCTCTCTGATCCGGATGGATGCGGCGGGAAACCCCGTCCCGGATCTCGCAGAGACCTGGGAGGAACGATCTCCCACGGAGATCGTCTTCCGGATCCGCGAGGGGGTGCGCTTCCACGACGGGAGGGAGCTTTCCTCCGAGGACGTCCGCTACACCTTCTCCTGGATCC
>JBFFGP010000055.1:0-5598 GCA_041557435.1 Candidatus Deferrimicrobiaceae bacterium
ACGACGATCGCAAGCCGGAGGGAGATAAAAAACTTCCACACCTTGTCCACAGGGGTATCACTGCGCTTTGCTTCTGGCATCGTGGGGTCACCTATCAGAGAATACGAATGATGGTATACAGTATACTACACGCGGCGGTGACGCAATCGGAAAAGGTGAGGGCGGGGCAACCCCGCCCTCACGCTGGGAACCTTACTTCTTGTGGCAACCGGTGCACTTGGTCGGCGCCTTCTTGCTGGCGTCCTTCTTGTGGCACTCCTTGCAGGACTTGTGCATCGCCTCCTTGAAGGCCACCGCATCGCCTTTCTTCTTGGCCTCGTGGCAATTGAAGCACTTCTGCTCTTTCCCGGCCTCGTCCTTGTGGTGGCACTCCTGGCAGTTCTTGGCTCTTTCCTGGTGACCCTTGTGATCGAACACAACCGGCGGTTTCTTGTCCTGGATATGCTTGATCGTGATCTTTGCAGGAGCGTCCGCACCGATCACCATCCCGGCGGAAAACGTAACCGCGATGATGATCGACATGAGAGCAGCAAACTTCTTCATCCGATTTCACCCCCTTCCCGTTGGTCTATAAGTGGAGGTTGCATCGCGCACAACGTTCGGTTTCGTGACGGACACAATCCTCTTCGAATCGCTTCTCTACTTCCTCGAATGTTCGCCGGCTCTCCTCCGGCGGGATCCGCGGCGCCGGCCTCCTGATGCGCCACTCGGGTCGGTCCGAGACCTGTGGCTCCCACTGCCGCCTGTAGTTGTCCCGGAATCTCGCCTTCCGCACTTCTTCGACGCAGAGGTCTCCGAAGATATTCAAAGCGGCCGACCGCCCGGAGGCGGAGGCCGCGACGACCGTCCCGGGGCCGCTCACGCAATCTCCGCACATGTAAACGGGGATTCTAGGATGCTTCTCCCGAAAAATCAACCGGGAAACGTGGTGGTCGGGATCCACCGGAATCATCGAGGCGGAAGGCGGGAGGAACCCGAGTCCCGCCTTGCTCCCGATGGCCATGATGACCGCTTCTGCGCGGACCTCGAATTCGCTCCCCGGGACGGTGACCGGCACGATACGCCCCTTCCCGTCAAATTCGATTCGCTCCACCCGAAGCGCCTCGAACCCGGCAACCCGGCCGTCGCGCTTGAGGAACTTCTTCAACGCCGTCCCGGGAAGAAACTTCACTCCCTCCGCGACCGCGTCCTCCACCTCCCAGCGGAACGCAGGCATTGTCTCCTCGGACTCCAGGCAGACGACCGACACGTCCCGGGCGCCCAGGCGGACTGCGACCCGCGCAGCGTCGATCGCCACGTTTCCGCCGCCGATCACCACCACCCGGCCCCGCAACAGGACGGATTTTCCCTCCTTCACCCGGGAGAGAAAGGTCAGCGCGTCGTAGAACCCTTCGTGTTCCTTCCCGGTGCCGGGAAGCACGAGGGGCTCGCAAGACCCGACGCAAAGGAGCACGGCGTCGAAACCATCGTCCCGGAGGCTTTCAAAGGATATGTCGCTTCCGAACTTCCGCCCTCCGGAAAAGTGGACCCCGCGCGCCAGGATCATCCGTACGTCGGTCAGGATCGCCTCCTGGGGGAGCCGGAACTCGGCAACGGCGTACCGCATCGTTCCCCCCGGCTCCTCGCGGTCGTCGAAGACGGTGACGCGGCTGCCGAGGCGGGCCAAGGTGTTGGCCGCGGAAAGTCCGGCGGGGCCGGCCCCGATCACGGCAACCCTCGGTCCCGGGACGCCTTCTGCAACCTCGGACGAAGGGGACACCCCCGCATCGTACCCGAGGTCGGCAGCGTAGCGCTTGATCGCCATGATCGAGATCGGGGCCTCGTACTCATTCCGGATACACTTCTGCTCACAAGGATGCGGACACGCCCTGCCGCAAAACGCTGCGAAGGGAAGCCTGTCGTGCACGAGGGACAGGGCCTCCAACGAACGTCCTTCGCGCACCAGCGCGATGTAGTCGGGAACCTGAATGTGCGACGGGCAGGCGGCCTGGCACGGAGCGAGTTCTTCGCTTTCCCCCCGACCCGCGTCGAGCCATGCCAGATACCACACCAGTCCAAAGGAGGCGAGGAGAAAGACGTGCCCCAGAGTCGGCCCCTGCCATACGTTGATGACAAGACCCATCGTCAACGGGATGAGGCTGGCCCAGAAGACTCCCAGAAAGCTCCTGCCGCTGTAGAAATGGCCGAGGCCGGGATAGACCAGGGACAGTGTGGCGGCGTTCCGACGAATCCTCTCCCGGTTGATCTCCCAAAGGAGACGGTCGCGCTGCCCCACCCGGCCGGAACAGCGCTGGCACCGCTTCTCCTCCCCCTTCCGTTCCACCTCGCAAAGCAGGCAATCCTTGTATCCGAACTGGAGGAGGTGTTCCGGCCGGAGAAAGTCCATAACCACGCTATTTTGCTGCAGAGGGACGGGAAAAACAAGAATCACAAAACCAGCGCGAGCCTTCGGTGAGAAAAGGAATGGGGGGGGACACTCCTCAACGGTGAGCAGGGACACTCCTCAACATGACACTCGTTTAAACCAGGAGTGTCCCTGAAGAGGAATGTCCCCCATGTGGCTGAGAAAAGGATGGCGTCCCCACGGGGATTTGAACCCCGGTCGCCGCCGTGAAAGGGCGGTGTCCTTGGCCAGACTAGACGATGGGGACGCGTGGGTGGTGAGCCCAGCAGGGATCGAACCTGCGGCCCTCTGATTAAAAGTCAGATGCTCTACCAACTGAGCTATGGGCTCCCCGTAAATATTCTATGCTAAAGACCGGGAGACGGGGGTGTCAAGCCCGGAATGGGTTCTTCCGGAGGATGGTCTGGTTCCGGTCGGCGCCGATGGAGATCAGTATGACCTCCACGCCGCTCAGCTCCTCGAGCCTGCGCACGTACCTCTGGGCGGCCTTCGGGAGATCGCCGAACTCGCGGGCATCCGACAGGTCCTCCGTCCACCCTTCCAACTGCTCGTAGACGGGCACCGACCGCTCCAGCTCGGAGACGGTCAGGGGGATCTCCTCCCGCCGGACGCCGTCGATCTCGTAGGCGGTGCACACCTTGACGTGGGGAAGCCCCGACAGGACGTCGAGCTTGGTGAGCGCGATGCCGCTCAAGGCGTTCAGCCGGTGGGCGTACCGGATGACGGGGGCGTCGAACCAGCCGCACCGCCTCGGTCGGCCCGTGGTCGACCCGTACTCCCATCCCCGGTCCCGGATCTTCTGCCCCATGTCGTCGAACAGCTCCGTGGGAAACGGCCCGCCTCCCACGCGGGTGATGTACGCCTTGGCGACGCCGATCACCCCGCTGATCTTCGTCGGGGCGACCCCCGACCCGGTGCACAGGCCGCCGGCCGTCGTGTTGGACGAGGTGACGAACGGGTACGTCCCGTGGTCGATGTCCAGGAGCGCGCCCTGCGCCCCCTCGAAGAGGACCTTCGCCCCCCGGTGGATCTCCTCGTTCAGGAACAGGGAGGTGTCGATCAGGTGCGGCCGGATCCGCTCCCCGTAGGAGAGGTACTCGTCGAGGGTGGACGGGAAGTCGATCTCCCCCGCGCCGTAGTAGTTCTTCAGAAGGAAGTTCTTCAGCTCCAGGTTGGCGCGAAGCAGCTCCGCGAAAACGTCGGGGTGAGCCAGGTCGCACGCCCGGATGCCGGTGCGCGCGATCTTGTCCTCGTAGCAGGGGCCGATGCCCCGGGCGGTGGTGCCGATCTTCCGGCTCCCCAGCCTCTCCTCCCGCGCCCGGTCGAGGGCGATGTGGTACGGGAGGATGATGTGGGCCAGGTAGCCGATCCGGAGCTGGGAGTCGTCCTTCAGGTAGTCGCGGGACTTGAGCTTGTCGATCTCCGAAAGGAGCACCTTCGGATCCACGACCACGCCGTTCGTGATCACGCATTTCTTTCCCGGGTGCAGGATCCCGGACGGGATCAGGTGGAAGACGAACTTCTCCCCCCGGACCACGAGCGTGTGCCCCGCGTTGTTCCCTCCGGTGGCCCGCGCGATCGTGTCGGCGAAATCGGAGTAGATGTCGACCACTTTCCCCTTGCCCTCGTCGCCCCACTGGGCTCCCAGGACGATGATGTTCTTCAATGGCCTGCCTCGCTTCCTAGAACGTGAGATACTTCGCGACGGTGATGTTGGGGAGCTTGCTCAGGGTCTCGAGGACCTTCTGCGGCACCGGGTTGTCCACGTTGATGAGCGAGACCGCCGTCCCCCCCGGCTCCTTCCGCCCGAGGTTGAACCCCGCGATGTTGATCCCCTTCTCGCCGAGGAACGTCCCGACGCGCCCGACCACGCCGGGGACGTCCAGATTCTCCAGCATCAGCATCCCCCCCGTGAGCTCCGCGTCGATCGGGAACAGGTTGATCTTGACGATGCGGGGGGTGGTCCCGAACACGGTCCCGGAGACAGAGGACTCCCCCGCCTCGGTCACCGCGACCACCCGGACGAGGCTCGCGTAGTCCTCCGACCTGGCGGCGGTCGCCTCGACCACCTTGATCCCGCGCTCCTCGGCCACCATCCGGGCGTTGACGAGGTTGACCTCCTCGGTCTGGTACTGGAGGAGCCCTTTGAGCACGGAGATCGTCATCGGGGCCGTAACGAGCTTGCCGACTTCGCCCAGGTACTCCACCCGCAGCTCCTTGAGCGGCGCATCGAGCAGCTGCCCGCGGAACGCCCCGAGCTTCTCGCACAGGGTCAGGAACGGCTTGAGCGTGGGCAGAAGCTCCGCGGAGACGGACGGGAAGTTGACGGAGTTGCGGATCGTCCCCTTCTTGAGGAAATCGCAGATCTGCTCCGCGATGAGGACCGCCACCTTCTCCTGCGCCTCCGTCGTCGCGGCGCCCAGGTGCGGCGTGAGGGTGACGTTCGGGTGCCTGAGGAGCGGCGCGTCCCCCGGGGGGGGCTCCACCGGGAAGACGTCGAGCGCCACGCCCCGGACGTGCCCCGACTCGAGCGCCGCGAGGAGGTCCGGCTCGTTGATCAGGGCCCCGCGGGCGCAGTTGACGATGCAGACCCCCTGTTTCATCTTCGCGAGCGACTCCGCGTTCACCATGTTCTTCGTTTCGGGCGTGAGGGGGGTGTGGAACGTGATGAAGTCGGACCGCCCGTACAGGTCGTCCAGCGAAACGAGCTCGACCCCCAGCTTCCCCGCGTCCTCCCTGCTCACGTACGGGTCGGCTCCGACCACCACCATCTTCAGCCCCAGCGCCCGCTCCGCGACCACCTTGCCGATGTTCCCCAGGCCGACCACCCCGAGGACCTTGTCGGTGAGCTCGGTCCCCATGAACTTGCTCTTCTCCCACTTCCCTTCCTTCATCGAGGCGTGGGCCTGCGGAAGCTGGCGCGCCATGGCCATCATCAGCGCGATGGCGTGTTCCCCGGTGGTGACCGTGTTCCCCCCGGGGGTGTTCATCACGACCACCCCCTTCTTGGTGGCCGCCGCCTTGTCGATGTTGTCGGTCCCGCTGCCCGCCCGCCCGATCACCTTGAGGCGGGACACCTTCTCGAAGGCGAGAGCGGTCGCCTTCGTCGCCCCCCGGACGACCACCCCGTCGTAGTTGTCGATGACCGCGGCCAGCTCCTCCGGCGTCATCTTTCCCTTGACGTCGGTTTCGAT
>JBFFGP010000056.1:0-5580 GCA_041557435.1 Candidatus Deferrimicrobiaceae bacterium
AGCCGGGTCGTCATATCCGACGTGGCCGACCAGAAGGCCGAATCCCTCCGGAAGATGATTCTCGCCATGGGGAAGGATATCCGGGTGATCCTCGTCAAGCTTGCGGACCGGATCCACAACGTGAGGACCCTCGATCATCTCTCCCCGGACCGGCAGGTCGCCATCGCGCGCGAAACGCAGGAAATCTACGCCCCGATCGCGAGCCGGCTCGGGATGTCCCGCGTGAAGATGGAGCTTGAGGACAAATGCTTCGAGGTCCTCCACCCGGATGATTTCCGCGATCTCGTCCGGGCCGCCGACGAGAGAAAGCGCGGCCGCGGGGAACATGTCCAGAAGGTGAGCGACCTCCTCGAGGCAAAGATCCGCGAGGCGGGGATCGATGCGGTCGTCACGGGACGATCCAAGCACATCTCGGGGATCTTCAACAAGATGGCGAGACAGGGGATCGACTTCGAGCATGTCTACGACCTTCTCGGGTTCCGCATCATCGCGAAGACGATCCGGGAGTGCTACGAGGTGCTCGGCATCGTGCACAGCCTCTGGCGTCCCGTCCCGGGAAGGTTCAAGGACTATATTGCGATGCCCAAGGCAAACCTCTACCAGTCCCTGCACACCACGGTGTTCGGCCCCAACGCCGAGATGATGGAGATCCAGATCCGCACCGAAGAGATGCACTCCCTGGCGGAGTACGGGGTTGCGGCCCATTGGCGGTACAAGGAGGGCAAACAGGTCACGGACAAGGGCGACCAGATGTTCGTCTGGCTCCGCCAGATCCTCGAGCTGCAGAAGGAGATGAAGGATCCCCGGGAATTCCTCGACACCGTGAAGGTCGAGCTCTTCCCCGAGGAGGTGTACGTATTCACCCCCCGCGGAGACGTGAAGGAGCTGCCGCGCGGGGCGACCCCCATCGATTTCGCCTACGCGATCCATACCGAGGTCGGGAACCAGTGCGTCGGGGCCAAGGTGAACGGGAGAATGGTGCCCCTCAAGGTGTCCTTGAAGAACGGGGACGTGATCGAGATCATCACCAACCCGTCGCACAAGCCGAGCAGGGACTGGCTCAAGATCGCCAAGACCAGCAGGGCGCTCAACAAGATCCGGGGTTTTATCCGGCAGGAGCAGCAGGAGCACAGCCTGACGCTGGGACGCCAGATCCTGGAGCGCGAGCTTCGCAAGTATTCCCTCGGGTTGACAAAAACGATGAAATCCCGGGAATTCGCGGAAATCCTCGAGGAGAACCGGTTCAAAAGTGCCGATGACTACTGCATCGCTCTGGGGTACGGAAAGGTCTCCCTTGTCCCTCTTCTCCGCAAACTCGTCTCGCCGGAGCAACTGCAGGAGAAGGGGAAGGAATCACGGCTCGAGGCCCTCATCAAGCGCGTCACCACGAGGAAACCGAGCGCGGTCATCGTCAAGGGGGTCGACGATATCTTCATACGCCTGGCGAACTGCTGCCATCCCGTGCCCGGGGACCCCATCGTCGGATTCATCACGAGAGGGCGGGGGGTGACGATCCATGCGAGGGACTGCCCGAAGGCCCTGGAAACGGACCCCGCCCGGGCGATCGAGGTTGCATGGGAGGCGGGGACCAAAGCCGCCCATCCCGTGAAGCTGAAGGTCATCTGTGCGGACAAGCCCGGGCTGCTCGCCGACATCTCGAGGACCATCACCGCCAGCGACGTAGACATCCGGCGCGCAGTGGTCATGACGACCCGGGACAAGCGTGCCATCTGCAGCTTCGACGTCGCCGTGAACGACGCAAAGCACCTCTCGTCGCTCATCAAGTCGATCGAGAAGGTCAAGAACGTCTATTCCGTGGAGAGAGGGAAGGGGTGAGAGATGCGGCAAACGGTGCGAACGGAGAATGCTCCAGCGGCCATCGGACCTTACTCACAGGCAGTCGTCTCGGGAGGGTTTCTGTTCTGTTCGGGGCAGATCCCGCTCGACCCTGCCACGGGGAAGATGATCGAGGGGGGGATCGAGGAACAGACCGAGCGGGTGCTGCGAAACCTTGCCGCGGTCCTGGAGTCGGGGGGAGGGTCTCTTCGGTCCGTCGTCAAAACGACCGTCTACCTTGCCGACCTGTCCGATTTTCCGGCGATGAACAAGATGTACGGGAGGTTTTTCCCGGAGAGCCCGCCGGCCCGGGCGACCGTCCAGGTGGCCAAACTTCCGGCCGGAGCCCTGGTGGAAATCGACGCGGTTGCGTCGATCGAATGAGTCAGAGGGCTTTCGATACCCGCCCGGACTTGATGCACTGGGTGCAGACGGGGAGGCGCCGGACGGTCCCGCTGTCGATCGTCTTCACCCGCTGGACGTTGGGCTTCCAGACCTTCCTGCTCTTGTTGTTCGAGTGGGAGACGTTGTTCCCGAAACTCGGTCCCTTGCCGCAGATCGCGCACTTTGCCATGTCATCCTCCGGAATGAAAACCTTAGGAAAATACCACATATGATGGGCCGGGCGCAAGATCAAATTCGGTTAGGGCCTCCAAGGAAAAAGTCGGGGATGCGAAAGACGCTCGCCGCCCTGATCCTCCTTCTGGCCGCCGGGGCGGCGATTCCCCATCTCCTCGGACGGCGTGTGGCTCTCCCGTCCGGGGAGGTTGCCGATGCCGTCCTGGTGTTCACGGGGGGCGAGAACCGGATCGCGGAAGGGTACCGTGCCTGGAAAGAGGGGAAGGGAAAAGAACTCTTCATTCTCGGGGCGGGGCAGGAGGCAAGACTCGCGACTGTTCTTCCCGGGGATGCGGTAGTGTCTCCCGCCCACCTCCCCCGCATCCACCTCGAGGGGTGGTCGGCGAACACCCTGGAGAACGCCATATCGGCGAAATCGGCGGTGGTCCCCCGGGCGTACCGGAAAGTGATTCTGGTCACCTCCGATTACCACGTACCGCGGGCGTACCTCACCCTCCGGGAGGTCCTCCCCCCCACTGTCTCGATCTCGGTAATCCCGGTGATGTCGGACTGGAGGAGAGAGGGAGCATGGCATCGGCTGCCGCGAATATTTATCGTGGAGGGCTGGAAATATTGGGGATATCGCCTTCTTCTTCCCCGGGAATGAGAGGAGGATTCACGCGTCCGGGTTCCGGTGAAAGAACTCGGGGATCCTCGGCTCCCCCGGGACCTTGACCCTCCTCCCATCGATCGCGAGCTTCGCCGAAAAGAACAGGCGGATCGCCATCGGATAGATCCGGTGCTCCTGCACGAGAATGCGCGCCGCGAGCGTATCCTCCGTGTCGTCGTCGTACACGGGGACGACCGCCTGGACGATGATGGGGCCGGTGTCGACGCCTTCGTCGAGAAAATGCACGGTGCACCCCGAAAAGCGAACCCCGTAGGAGAGTGCCTGCCGGGGGCCATGCGTCCCGGGGAACGACGGGAGAAGAGCGGGGTGGATGTTCAGGATCCGGTTCGGGAACGCGTGTACAAACACCGGGGTGAGAACCCGCATGAACCCGGCGAGACAGACCAGCTCCGCCCCGCTCCCGCGGATGATCTCCACGAGATTTGCGTCGAACTCCTCCCGGGTCGCAAACGCTTTATGATCCAATACTTTCGTGGTGATTCCGTGCTTCTGCGCCCGGACGAGCCCATACGCGTCGGCCTTGTTGCTGATGACGACCCCAACCCGGCAGGGGATCTCCCCCCTCTCGGAAGCGTCGATGATCGCCTGGAGGTTGGAGCCGCTTCCGGAGATGAGTACCGCAATCGTCGGTTTTTCGGTCATGTCTTCCCTCCCGCAAGCAGGATCCCGGGATCACCGCGTTTTGCCTTCCGGACCTCGCCGATCGCGAAGGCGGGGACGCCTCTCCTCCGGAAGTGCCGCAAAGACCGGTCCGCGTCTCCGGGGCGGACGATCAGGACCATGCCGATCCCCATGTTGAACGTCCTGTACGCTTCGCGCTCGGGGAGCCGCGCCGCTTCGACGAGGGTGGGGAAGACCGGCGGCATGGTCCAGGCTCCCTTTTCGACAATCGCCACCAGACCGGGAGGCAGGGCCCTTGGGACGTTCCCGCTCATCCCGCCCCCCGTGATATGGGCCATCCCGCGGATCCTGATATTGCGGGAGAGGGAGAGTACCGGGCGCACGTAGATCCTCGTCGGACGGAGCAGCTCGTCGGCCACCGTCGTGCCCCACTCCGGAACCCGGGAGGTGATTCGCTTCTTCATCCTCTCGAATACGACCTTGCGGGCGAGCGAGAACCCGTTGCTGTGGAGCCCGGAGGAGGAGAGGCCGATCAGCGCGTCTCCCGGCCGCACTGCCTTCCCGTCGAGGATCCTTTTCCGCTCGACGACCCCCACGGCGAACCCCGCCAGGTCGAATTCCCCCGCCGCATAGACGGAGGGCATCTCGGCGGTCTCCCCTCCGAGGAGGGCGCATCCCGCCTGCCGGCACCCTTCCGCGATCCCGGAAACGACCTCGGCACCGTCGCGTGCCGAGAGCTTCCCCGACGCGTAGTAATCGAGAAAGAAGAGGGGTTCGGCACCGTGGACCAGGATGTCGTTCACGCACATGGCCACGAGGTCGATGCCCACCGTCCCGAAACGTCTCGCCATCGCCGCGACCTTCACCTTGGTCCCCACGCCGTCCGTGCCCGACACGAGGACGGGGTCGCGGTATTTCGCCGCGGGAAACCGGAAGAATCCGGCAAACCCCCCGATGCCTCCGAGAACCTCCCTGCGGTACGTCGTCCTCACGATCGGGCGGATGAGGGAAACCAGGCGTTCCCCCTCGTCGATGTCTACCCCGGCGGAGGCGTAGGTGACTGTTTTTCGCATGATTTTTTTCCTCTGATGGCCACGGAATGCATTCCTACGGTACTGATTTGCCCGTTGCAATGTCAATGCTTTTTCCCCCCGCATTCTGTACAATGATCCGGCTTTTCAGGAAACCCGCAGCGGAGAGGGAATGGCGAAAAGAGTCGGCATCGTGATCCTCGGCGACGAGGTCCTCAAGGCCGAGACCCGGGAAAGCAACATCGCCTACATGCTCCCGCTTCTCAACGAATGGGGTGCCGAGGTGGCGCTGTGCGCCATTCTCCCCGACGACGTGTCCACCGTGGTCCGACACCTGCGGTGGTACCTTGCCGAAGTCGATCTGCTGATCCTGACCGGCGGAATCGGCCCGACCCCGGACGACATCACGCGGGAGGCGGTGGCGGCAGTCGCCGGGGTTCCGCTTGTCGTCCACCCGGATGCGAAGACCTGCCTCGAGGCGTACTACGGGGAACGGATGAACGCAAGCAGAATGGTGATGGCGCAGGTGCCGGACGGGGCTGTGCTCATCCCCAACCCGTTAAGCGCCGCTCCGGGGTTTCTTGCGGCGCGGATGGCCGTCTTTCCCGGGATCCCCCGCCTTCTCCGCGAGATGTTTTTCTGGATCAAGCCCCTTGTCGAAGGGAAAAGAGGGGCGCGGGTGACCCTGTACAGCCAGGCCCCGGAATCCGCCTACGCGGAGATCATGCGCGAGACGAAAGCAGGTTTCCCCGGGGTGAGCATCGGCTCCTATCCCTCCCTGGAGGGGGAGTTCCGGGTACGGGTCGTGTTTCGCGCCGAGGACTTCCCCCGTGCGGCGGCCTC
>JBFFGP010000057.1:0-5574 GCA_041557435.1 Candidatus Deferrimicrobiaceae bacterium
GAGCTCCCGCAGCGGTTCGATCAGTTTCAGATGCATCGTCTCCGGAAGTCCGCCCACGTTATGGTGCGATTTGATCGTGGCCGAAGGCCCCTTGAAGGAGACGCTTTCGATCACGTCGGGGTAGAGGGTGCCCTGCCCGAGAAAGGCGACCCCCGGGATCGTGCGGGCCGCCTCCTCGAACACCCGGATGAAGATCTCCCCGATGATCTTCCGCTTCTGCTCCGGATCCTCCACGCCTTCGAGAGCCTCGAGAAACCGGTCCGCCGCGTCCACGTGCAGCAGCGACAGCCCGATCCCGCCCCGGAAGGTGCGCAGGACCTCCGCCGCCTCTTCCTTCCGGAGAAGCCCGTTGTCCACGAAGATGCAGGCCAGCCGGTCCCCCAGCGCCCGGTTCAGGAGCACCGCGGCTACGGATGAATCCACACCGCCCGACAACCCGAGGACGACGCGACCATCCCCCACCGTCTCCCGGATCGCCCGGATGCTCGTTTCGATGAACGACTGCATCGTCAACAGGGGGGAGAGTCCGCAGACGCGAAAGAGGAAGTTCGACAGGATCTCCTTCCCCTTGGGGGTGTGGGCGACCTCGGGGTGGAACTGCACCCCGTAGAGGCTCCGGTCCCGGTCCGCCATCGCGGCCAGCGGGGAGTTCTCGGAGCGGGCGATTGCGGCAAACCCGGGCGGCAGCGCCTCGATCCGGTCCCCGTGGCTCATCCAGACCTGGATCGTCATCTGGTGCCGGAACTCCTCGATCCCGAGGAACAGCGGATCCCCCCACTCTCCCCGGATATTCGCGAAGCCGTATTCCCGGCCGGCGGCGCGGGCCACCGTTCCCCCCAGCAGATGGGCGATCAGCTGCATCCCGTAGCAGATCCCCAGCACGGGTATCCCCATCTCGAGCACCTCGCGGGGGATCCGGGGCGCGCCCTCCTCGTAGACGCTGGCCGGTCCCCCGGAGAGAATGATCCCCGACGGGGCAAACTGCCGGATCTCCTCCACGGGCATGTGAAAGGGGTGGATCTCGCAGTAGACCTTGAGCTCCCGCACGCGGCGGGCGATCAGCATCGTGTACTGGGATCCGAAGTCCAGGATCAGGATTTTTCCGTCCACTCTTCTACTCCACCCGGTAGTTCGGGGCTTCTTTTGTGATGATCACGTCGTGCACGTGGCTTTCCTTGAGCCCTGCGGCGGTGATCCGGATGAAGCGGGCCCGCTTCCAGAGCTGCGCGATGTCGGAAGCCCCGACGTATCCCATCCCCGACTTGAGCCCCCCGACCATCTGGTAAATCATCGGGGCGATCGGGCCCCGGTAGGGCACCCGTCCTTCGATCCCCTCCGGAACCAGCTTCGACTCGGTATCGACGTGGGACTGGAAATAGCGGTCCTTGCTCCCCTGCTTCATCGCCTCGATGGAGCCCATCCCCCGGTACACCTTGAAGGAGCGCCCCTGGTAGAGGACGATCTCCCCGGGGCTTTCGTCGGTCCCCGCGAGGAGCGAGCCGATCATCACGGCGGAAGCGCCGGCCGCCAGCGCCTTCGTGATGTCTCCGGAATACTTGATCCCCCCGTCCGCGATCAGGGGAACCTCCCTCTTCCGGGCGACCTCCGCACACTTTAGGATGGCGGTAATCTGGGGCACGCCGACCCCGGCGATCATCCGGGTGGTGCA
Source organism: Candidatus Deferrimicrobiaceae bacterium (assembly GCA_041557435.1). Taxonomy (GTDB): domain Bacteria; phylum Desulfobacterota; class Deferrimicrobia; order Deferrimicrobiales; family Deferrimicrobiaceae; genus JBFFGP01. Next base: position 1,670 of record JBFFGP010000057.1, read on the forward strand.
GATCGAACCGGGCCCCACGCCCACCTTCACGGCGTCGACCCCCGCCCGGATCAGCGCATCGGTCGCCTCCCCGGTGGCCACGTTTCCGGCGACCAGCTGGGCGTCGGGAACCCTTTTCCGGGTCAGGCGGACCGCCTCGATCACGTCTCGCGAATGCCCGTGCGCCGTGTCGATGCAGAGGACGTCCGCACCCGCCTTCGCCAGCTTGTCCAGCCGCTCCTCGAGCTCCTTCCCGACCCCGAGCGCGGCGCCGACCCGGAGACGCCCCTGCCGGTCCTTGCAGGCATTGGGATATTTCTGGATCTTCAGGATGTCCTTGATCGTGATGAGCCCCCGCAGGTTGTTGTTGCGATCGATCACGAGAAGCTTCTCGATCCGGTTTTTGTGAAGAATCTCCTTGGCCTGATCGAGGGTGGTCCCGACCGGCACGGTCACGAGGCGGTCCTTCGTCATGACTTTCTCGATCGTCTGCTCGAAGTTCGTCTCGAACCGGAGATCCCGGTTCGTGAGGATCCCCACCAGCTTTCCGTTCCGCGTGACCGGAAGCCCGGAGATCCGGTATTTTTCCATCACCTGGAGCGCCTCCGCCACCTTCTGCTCCGGGTCCACCGTGATCGGGTCGGAGATCATCCCGCTCTCCGACTTTTTCACGCGGTCCACCTCGTGTGCCTGCGCGTCCGGCGTGTTGTTCCGGTGGATGAACCCGATCCCCCCTTCCCGGGCCATGGCGATCGCCGTTTCCGCCTCGGTCACGGTGTCCATCGCGGCGCTGACGATCGGGATGTTCAGTTTCACCCTGGGGGTCAGCGACACCGCCACCTCCACTTTCTTCGGAATCACCTTCGACTCCGCGGGCAGAAGCATCACATCGTCGAACGTCAACCCGTCTTCCAGCGGCTTCCTTGCCATCTATCCTCTCCCCTTTTTCGCTCCGAGTTCCCGGAGGATCCCCTCCAGAAGACCCGCGTCGCTGATCTGCAGTTCCCCGATCCGAAACCGCTCCATGGCAGCCTCCGCCAGGAGAATGCCCGGCACGATATACCGCTCCCGCCCCTTTTCCATTCCCGGCAGCGCAAGCCGACCGGCATCCGTCATGCCGCAAAGCCGCTTCGCCCAGCGCCGAACCGTTTGGATCGGCATCCGGATCCCGTCGATCCGCTCCGGCCGGTAGCGACGCATTTTGCGGTCGAGGGCCGCCAGCGTCGTGAAGGTTCCCGCCGTGCCCACCAGCCTGCCGAAGCGCCTCCTGTTCCAGCGGGTGGTCCCGGTGTCGATCCGCTCCTTCAGAAAGTGGCCCAGGTTCTCCAGTTGCCAGCCTTTCGGCGGGTCGGACAGGGGAAACAGGGACGAGAGAACGACGACACCGACCGGGAGACTGAGAACATCGCGTACCCCGGTTCCCGCGATGAATTCCGTGCTGCCGCCCCCGATATCCAGGACCAGTGCGGCTCCGTCTTCCCGCAGCTCCTCGGAGATTCCGTTCCAGGTATACCTAGCCTCGTCCCTGGCGGAAAGAACTGCGATCCGGACTCCGATCCGACGTGCCTGCTCCAGGAACTCCTCGCGGTTACCGGACTCCCGAAGCGCCGCTGTTCCGCATGCCCGATACTCTACCACGCCGAGCCGGTCCATTTCCTCCCGGAATTCCCGGAGGGCTTCGAGGGAGGCGCGGAACTCCTGTTCCCCGATCCGGCCCGATTCCCGGAGGGCTTTCCCCATGCCTGTGATCCGACGCATCCTTCGATCGGGGCGTATCGACCTTCCCTCGACCGATCCGACGAGCATCCGGAGGGTGTTCGTCCCGACGTCGATGGCCGCCAGCGTTCTAGGCTTCGGTTTCACCGGACCCCTCTTCCGGGGGTGGCCGCCCCTCTTCCTCCCGCTCCAGAACCCCGATGATGCTGGCGCAGAACAGATAGGCCGCCGCAAAGAGGTATGCCACGATTATAAAACAGACGATGCTGAACAGGGAACCGTATATCAAATTCAACTTGCTGAATTTCCTTACATAAAAGGTAAACCCCCACTTGATCGCGTACAGGAGGAACAGCAGCAGGACGCTCCCGTGGAGCGCGTTCTTCCACCGTACCGGTTTCGGGGCCATGTACCGGTAGCTCAGTATCCCCCCTGCGAACAGGACCCCCGCGAGGACGATGTCCGCGACCGCCTGGAGCAGGAACTGGAACGCGGAATCCACCCCGGCCGAAAACCCACTCATGAGCATGGAGAATCCCTTCCACATCGGGGGGACCAGGATCGCCGCGAAGGTGAGCAGCGTCAGGAGGAACACGAAGAGCGCGTGGAACGCGGCCCGGTACCGTAGCGGCTTCTTGTCGGAGGTCCCCAGCATTACGCCGAGGGAGGTGTGGAACGCCTCGGTGGCGGAGAACGAGGACAGCAGCAGCAGGAAACTGCCCAGGGCGCCCAGGGTCCTGCCGGACTGGAAGAGGCCTTTCAGCGAGGGGATCAGGACCTGCGCCCCGTACGGGAAGGTGTTGCGGAGCAGTTCGGCGAGCTGGGCGAAGGGAAGCTCCTTTTCCCCGATGATCAGGGAGGCGGCCGCAAAGGCCAGGAAAAGGATCGGAATGGAGGAGAGCAGCAGGTTGAAGGCCACCGACGCGCTGAAGACCATCCCGTGATTTTCGGCGAAATGCCTCCCTCCGTCACGGACGACGGTCCACAGGTTGTTCTTCCGGAGGTTCATCTCTCGCGATAGACGATGCGGACGGGCGATCCCGCGAACCCGAACCGGTCCCGGATCTTGTTTTGGAGATACCGGGTGAAGGCCTCCGGGACGCCGGCCCGTTCCTTGACGAAGACGGCGAAGGAGGGCGGCATGACGCCGATCTGCGTGATGTAGAACGCGCGGTTCCGGCCCCGCTTCGACGGGATCGGGATGCTGTAGAGGAAGGCGGAGGCCGTCCGGTTGAGAAGGCCGGTCGGGATCCGTTTCCGGAAGCTGCCGAGAGATTCCTCGATCTTGCGGAACAGGAGGGGAAACCCTTTGCCGGTAACGGCGTCGGTCGGGACGACGGAGGCGAAGGAGGCATGCTCCAGACTCTCGCGGACCGCGCGGATCCCCCTGCGTTGCTCTTCCTCCCCGGAGAGCAGGTCGTACTTGTTCGCGGCCACGACCACCGCACGCTCCTCCGCGAGGATGTACCGGAGGATCTGACGGTCCTGGTGCGTGACCCCGCCCGGGGCCTCCACCAGGAGGATGGCCAGGTCGCAGCGCCGCAGGGAGTCGAGACTTTTCAGGACGGAGACCTTCTCGATCATGCCCTCGGTCTTCCGCTTCGCCCGGATTCCGGCGGTGTCGATGAACAGGTATCGCCGTCCGCCATACTCCACCAGGACATCGATGGAATCCCGGGTCGTTCCGGGGATCTCGGAGGCGATCACCCGCTCGTACCCTGCGATCGTGTTCACGAGGGTGGATTTCCCGACATTCGGCCGTCCGAGCACCGCAATGCGCGGAACCGCCTCTTCCTCCGTCTCGTCCTCCACGAGTCGTTCCGGGATCCTCGCGGCCACCGCGTCGAGCAGTTCCCCCACCCCGGTCCCATGCTCCGCGGAAATCGGGTAGACCGTCTCCACGGCGAGCTCGTGAAACTGGTCGGCCCCTTCCGACCCTTCCCGGGTATCCACCTTGTTCGCCGCGAGAAAGAAGGTCTTCCCCCGCTCCCGGAGCATCGAAACGATCTCCTTGTCGAGCGGGAGGACCCCGTCCCGTGCATCCACGAGGAAGATCACGGCGTCGGCTTCGTAGATCGCCTGGAGCACCTGTCCCCGGACTTTCACGAGGAGATCCTTTCCCGATTTTCCGTCCATCCCCTTCCCCAGACCGGCCTCCCCCTTCTGCGCGATCAACCGGGGTTTGTAATACTGCGCAATGAGGTTGTTCA
>JBFFGP010000058.1:0-5544 GCA_041557435.1 Candidatus Deferrimicrobiaceae bacterium
CGGGAAGGCCCGGGGACCGGAAAGGCGCAGGATCGCGATCGCCCCCTCCCCCGCCGGGGTTGCGGGGGCAACGATCGTGGTCGTGTTCTCCGGAACGTCGGATGCGCGGGAACGGTTGCCGCCCACGAAATCCTCCACGGGACGAGCGCCCTGTCCCGATGAGGCGCCGGCTCAGGCCGAGGCCGCCTGCTCCGCCGCAGCCTGTCGGTTCTGGAGGATCTGCTGCCCGATGGAGAGCAGGTTGTTCATCAGCCAGTAGATCGTCAGTCCGGTCGGGAAGCCCCAGAACATGAAGGTGAAGATCAGCGGCAGAAACATCATCATCTTCTGCTGGGTCGGATCCATCCCCGCGGAAGGGGACAGCCGCTGCTGGACGAACATCGAAATCCCCATGAGCAGCGGCAGAAGCCGGATCGGGATCGTGTAGCCGGCCACCGCGATGTCCCAGAGATGCTCGGGGGCGGAGAGGTCGTTGATCCAGAGGAAGAAGGGCGAGTGTCGAAGTTCGATCGCGACCAGCAGCCCCTTGTAGAGCGCGATGAAGACCGGGATCTGCAGGATCATCGGGAGGCAGCCGCTCATCGGGTTGATGTTGTAGGTCTTGTAGAGATTCATCATCTCCTGGTTCATCCGGACCTTGTCGTCCTTGTACTTCTCCTTGAGCTTGTTGATGATCGGCGCCAGGTCCTGCATCTTCTTCATGGAGGCCATCGACTTTTTCGTCAGCGGGAAGAAGAGGATCTTGATCAGGATCGTCAGCAGGATGATGTCGATCCCGTAGTTTCCGGTCACCCGGTTGCTCGCGGAGAGCAGCCACACCAGCGGCTTCGCCAGGATGGAAAACCATCCGTAATCGACCAGAAGTTCGAGGTCCTTCCCGGTGGACTGGAGAAGGGCGTACTCCTTCGGCCCCATGAACACCTTCGTGGTGAAGGTCGAGACCTCTCTGGGGCCCAGCACGGTCGGGGCATCGGCCAGCGCAATCCGGATCCCCTCCTCGCCGGCCAGGGCGATCTCCTCGACCGGCCAGGGCGTCGAGGGGATCGCGATCAGCGTGAAATACTTCGCGTCGGCGGAGGCCCAGCGGACCGCCGTCTTGGGGATATCGCCCTTCCCGATCTTCTTCAGGTCGTAGCGCTCGATCTTCCCCCCCGCATCGAGAACCGCTCCATGAAAGGAGTAGGAATCCCCCTTGAGCTCCCCCGTAAAGACCTGGGACAGCTCGATCCCGGGACGAAAGCGGAGCGATCCGGTCGGGCCGTTGGCCACCTTCTGCTCCAGCTGAAAATCGTATTGCCCGCCGGTGAACCGGTATTCCCGGAGGATCCGGACTCCCTGGGCCGATTCCCAGGAGAGCCGGACGACCGCTTTCTCCCCCTCCGCCACGGTCAGGAGATCGGGTGCATCGGAGGAAAAGACCGGCTGCGGAGGAAAGGGGGGCTGGCTACCCTCGAGGAAGGGATCCAGCGGGAGGGGGCGGATCGCCCCGGAGCCGATGATGTCCAGCGGCTTCCCTTCCGGGCCCGGTTTGTCCAGATACCGGTTCAGGTGCAACGACTGCACTCCCCCGCCCGCGGTCGCGATCGTGGCGGAGTACAGCGGGGTCTTTACCGTGATCCAGCGGAGGGTGGCTTTCGACCGGGGAGACAACCCTCCGGGCGAATACTGTGCCTGCTTCCCTTCCGCGGGGGCCGCGGCGGCCGGTACCGACATCCCGCCCTGGGCGTTGTCCTTGCCGGTCGCCTGTCCCTGCTCCGCTGCAGGTTTCTTTTCCGGAACCGGTTCCGGGGCAGGGGCGAACAGCTTCTGGTATCCAAGCATGACGGCGATACACAACACGATCGCCAGGATCATCCGTTTTTCCATGAATCCCTCATTCCGTAAATTTGCATCCGCCGGGGCTCATCCACTCCGCCGGGGTGGAACGGGTGGCAGCGAAGGATCCGCCCGACCCCGCTGAACACGCCTTTCAGGCACCCGTTCAGGCGGATAGACCCTATCATATACTCCGAGCATGTGGGGTGGAACCGGCAATGGTTCCCAAGGTAGGGAGAAACCGCCTTCTGGTAGAGCCGGATCAAGCGGATCAGATACGTTCCGGGCCGCAACGGGCACCCCCCCCCTCGTTCCCCCATCGACGCGCCATCGCGTCCAACAGCTCCCGGCTGACGGTCTCCAGGTCTGGATCCGGAGGGGCCTTTTTCACGACGATCGCCGTGCGACTCCCTTCCGGGAATGCGCATTTGTTGTGCCGATAGAACTCCCGCAGGATGCGCTTCAGGCGGTTGCGCAGTACGGACCCGCCTGCCCGTTTCCCGACCGAGATCCCGACCCTCCTGCTCGCGGCGCCACGCTCCGCACCGGCGCCCGCCCGGTGATCGCGATAGACGGTAAAATGGGGGGTGGTGGCCCGTTCGCCCTTGCGCACGACTTCCCGGTATTCACGATCGGAGCGCAGCCGCTCCGCCTTCGGAAACCGAAGGTCTTCCGAGCGCCCCGCCCCGTCCATCCGCGGGAAATTACTTCTTGCCGCCCACAGACACAGAAAGACGCTTGCGCCCCTTGGCGCGGCGCCTGGCGATGATCTGCCTCCCCGCCTGTGTAGACATCCGCCTGCGAAACCCATGGGTCCGAAGACGCCGCCGGTTGTGGGGCTGGTAGGTGCGCTTCATCCCGGTACCCCTCCTTTTCCATTACGCGATCGACGCAATCCACGGCAAATGGGCAATTTACTCCGTTTTTTCTCCGGCTGTCAACCGGAATTTCCCGGCCCGGGAGATGCGACGCCCTGCAGGGCGCTCCCCCTCTGCAGATCCACCGATCGCAGCACCGACCTTCCGGACCGGCGGCCGGGCGGTCGGAGAGATCTCAAAAACCATGCCTTCCGGATGGAAATTTTTCGCCGGACAATTATCCCTTGCTTCCCGTTTTTCCGATATGGTAGTCTCCATTCCCTCATGGGGGGGAAACGGCGAAGGGGAATCCGTCCCGGCCCTGGAACAAGGATCCGGTTATTGGCGAGGATAATCCGCCAATCCTGCTTCACAAGTGGCTGTTGTGTAAGGGGAAAATGGCTTTTCCACAGGTGTGGATAACCGTGTGGGCAACTACCGGGGCAGAGAGGTCTTAACCGCTGAACAATGCTTGTATTTTCCTTCCAGAAAAAGGTCTTTTTCATCGCCATGACCCGGGTATCCCCGTGACCGCAAAGAACTGGGAACTGGTCCTGGATCGGATCAAGGGGCTATTCTCCGACCAGGTGTACGAAACGTGGCTGCGGCCGCTCCGTTTCGTCGCCCGCGAGGGGTCCCTGGTCCTGGTCGCCACCCCGCACAAGTTCTTCAAGCAATGGATCGAGGAGAACTATTTCGTAGACATCGAGGAGGCGGCCCGGAAGGAGTTCGGGAGGGATGTTTCCGTCGAGATCGTGGTCGGGGGCGAGGAGGACGCCGTGGTCGAACGAAGCCCCTCCGCGGCGGAAGAACCCCCTGTCTCCGCCACGACCCGGATCGCGGCACGCCGGACCAGCAACGGGGCGATGAATCCGCGGTACACGTTCGATCGCTTCGTCGTCGGCGTCGGGAACCAGTTCGCGCAGGCCGCCTCCTTCGCCGTCGCCAACGATCCGGCGAAAAGCTACAATCCCCTCTTCCTCTACGGAGGGGTCGGGCTCGGAAAAACCCACCTCCTGCATGCGATCGGGAATCTCTGCCTGGAGCGGGATCCCGGCATCCGGGTCTGCTACATCACCGCGGAGAAGTTCACGAACGAGCTGATCTACAGCCTGCGGACCAACCGGATGCCCAACTTCAAGGAGCGATACCGCAACGTCGACATGCTCCTGGTCGACGACGTGCAGTTCATCGCCGGCAAGCAGAGGACGCAGGAGGAGTTCTTTCACACCTTCAACGATCTCTACTCCTCGCGGAAGCAGATCGTCGTTTCCAGCGACAAGTTCCCCAAGGAGATTCCCGATCTCGAGGAGCGGATCCAGTCCCGCTTCGAGTGGGGACTGGTCGCGGACATCCAGCCCCCCGACCTCGAAACCCGGCTCGCGATCCTCAACCGGAAGGCCGATGCGGAGCAGATCCCGCTCCCGGAGGATGTCGGCCTGTTCCTCGCGTCGACGATCAAGAGCAACATCCGCGAGCTGGAAGGTTCCCTCATCCGGATCGGCGCGCATGCCTCGCTGACCCGAAGGGAGATCAACCTGGATCTCGCCCGGGAGGTGCTCTCGAGGCTGCTGGAGAGCTCCGTGCGGGAAGTCTCCCCCGATACGATCATCAAGTCCGTCGCGGAGCACTACGGGGTCAAGGTGTCGGACCTGCGCTCCGCCCGGAAGCACAAGGTGATCGCCCTCCCCCGGCAGATCTGCATGTATCTCCTGCGGCAGATGACGAACTGCTCCTTCCCGGACATCGGCCATCGGTTCGGAGACCGGGATCACTCCACCGTGATGTACGCGGTAAAAAAGATAGAGAAAAAAATCCAGGAAGATGTATCTTTAAGAAACAGCCTCGAGGCGCTGCGCAAGTCGATCAACGGATAACCCTGTGGAAGGAATGGGGATGGTTTTTCTCTCCACATTCGGCTCCCGGACTCCACACGATTCCCCCGCAGGTTGTGTCACCGTTTTTCCCAGGCCGGACAACGGGTTGCGCCGGTTGTCCACAAAATCACATGCGCTACTTCGGCTACTAAAGGTTTTTTAGATTCCATAAAGAAAGAGGGAGACGATGAACTTTACTGTGGAGCGTGACCAGTTCGAAGGAATGTTGGCCCGCGTCCAGGGCGTCGCGGAGCGCCGCCATGCGATGCCGGTGCTTTCCCACCTTCTGTTGACCGCGGGAGGGAAGGAGGGAAAGCAGGGGATCACGCTCGTCGCCTCCGACCTGGAGATCGTCATCCGGTGCACCCAGCCGCTGGATGTCGGCGCACCCGGTTCGATCGCCCTTCCGGCGAAGAAACTGTTCGACATCGCGAAGGTCCTCCCCAAGGGAACGGTCACCGTGTCGGACAAGGACGGTACCTCTGTCGAGATCACGGCGGGACGGGGACATTTCCGCCTGGCCGGGCTTCCCGGTCAGGAGTTCCCGGAGATGCCGGAGCGTCCGAAAGGGGCGGCGGTCCAGGTGGACTCGGAGGTGTTTCGCCGACTCGTGGACCGGGTCACACCGTTCGCCACCGGGGACGAAACCCGCTACAACCTCTCCGGCGTTCTGCTCGAAAAGAGGGAGGACGACGGGACGTCGATGCTCCGGATGGTGGCCACGGACGGTCACCGCCTGGCGATCGCCGATGGTGCGGTTCCCGAGATCGGCGGGTTGATCGGCGAGAAACGGGTCCTGGTCCCGAGAAAGGGGCTTCTGGAGATCCGGAAGCTGGCCGAAGCGGGGCCGGGATCGCTCACGTTGTCGGCCTCGGAAAAGTTCCTGTTCGCGGGGAAGGGCGACACCGAGGTCTGGGTGCGGCTGCTCGACGCCGATTTCCCGGATTACCACCAGGTCATCCCCAAGGAGAACACCCTGCATGCGGCGGTCCCGA
>JBFFGP010000059.1:0-5492 GCA_041557435.1 Candidatus Deferrimicrobiaceae bacterium
AAGGACCGATACGGGAGGTGAGGAAATGGCGGTAAAGATTCGTCTGACGCGCGTGGGAAGAAAGAAGCTGCCGTCGTACCGAGTCGTGGTGGCCGACTCCCATGCGCCCCGGGACGGGCGGTACATCGCGAGAGTCGGGGTCTACGATCCGAAGGAAAACCCGGCCCGGTTCCTAGTCGACGAGCAGCTCACGCTCAAGTGGCTGCACCGGGGGGCGCAGCCGACGGAGACGGTGAAGAGCCTGCTTCGGAAGGCGGGAATCTGGAAGAAGTTCCACGAAGAGAAGAGGGAGAAGAAGGCGGTCGCCTGAAAAGCTGCGAGTCCTTAGGGGAAGCGCGGCATGGACGGTTGTTTCGGAGCGCGCGCAATGACGGATCCCCTGGTCGAGGTCGGCAGGGTTTCAAGACCACACGGAGTGGCGGGGAAGATCCGGGTGAAGGCCTATTCGGGGGACCCGTCCGGACTTTTGGGCGTCAGGATCGTGCGGCTGTCCAAGGAAGGCCCCGGAGGGGAGAAGCGTACGAGAGATTTCGAGGTGAAAGCGGCCAAGCCGCAGGGCGGCTTAGCCGTTTTATCGTTGGGGGGGATCGATTCCCTGGAGGAGGCGAAGGATTGGTCGGGGGCCTCCGTTTCGGTATCCCGGGCGGAGCTTCCTCCCCCTGCGGAGGGGGAGTATTACTGGGTGGACCTGATCGGCTGCGAGGTGATGGACGAATCGGGGGACAGGATCGGGGAGATCGCCGGCCTGGAAGAGGGCGCCGCACACGACTGGCTTGCCATCCGGCGCGAAGGCGGGGAGTCCCTCCTTCCGATGGTTTCCGAGTTTATCCGCGAGATAGACATCCGGAGCCGCCGCATCGTGGTGGCCCCCCCGGAAGGGTGGTAAGGTGCGGGTCGACGTTCTCACGCTCTTTCCCGGAATCTTTTCCGGGCCGCTGGATCACAGCATTCTCTCCCGGGCAAAGGAGGCGGGACTGCTCCGGGTCGAGGTGCACGACTTGCGGGACTACGGCGAGGGGAAACACCGGGTGACCGACGAGCCCCCTTACGGGGGAGGAGGCGGGATGGTGATGAAGCCTGAGCCGATCTTCGCGGGGGTGGAAGCGATCCGGGACCGGTTCGGTCCGGGGAAGGCGGTCCTTCTGTCTCCCCAGGGGGAGCGTTTGACCCACCGCCTGGCCCGCCAGCTTGCCGCGGAAGAGCACCTCATTCTCCTTTGCGGCCGGTACGAGGGGGTGGACCAGCGCGTGGCGGACCATCTGGCCGACTTCGAGGTCTCCATCGGCGATTACGTGCTGACCGGAGGCGAGTTGCCCGCCCTCGTTCTGATCGATGCGGTGGCCCGGTTCGTGCCCGGTGTGATCGGCGATCCTTTGTCCCCGCACCGGGATTCCTTCGAGGAAGGGATCCTCGAGGGACCGCAGTATACCCGCCCCCGGGAGTTCCGCGGGTATCCGGTGCCAGATGTTCTCCTGTCGGGGAACCACGCGGAGATCGAGAAGTGGCGCCGGGAGGAGGGGACGCGCAGGACCCTGGCGAAGCGCCCCGATCTCCTCAAGAAGAAGTTGACACCTGGCGGTGGTGTGGAATAAGTTATCTAGTCTTGCTTTCGAAAGGGAACCGAATCGGGAAAGGGGTTTTACGGATGAGCAATCTCCTCATGGAACTTAGCAAGTCGCAGCTTCGGAGTGATCTCCCCGCGTTCAAGGCCGGGGACACCGTGCGCGTCTTCATGCGTATTCGGGAGGGGGAGAAGGAGCGTGTTCAGTACTTCGAGGGGATCGTCATCGGATTTCATCGAAACGCTGCCTCCTCCACGTTCAAGGTCCGCAAGGAGTCGTACGGTGTGGGCGTGGAGCGTACGTTCCCGCTGCACTCCCCGCTCATCGAGAAGATCGAGGTGAAGAAGAGAGGGGATGTCCGCCGGGCGAAGCTCTTCTTCCTGCGCAAAGTATCCGGAAAGAAGGCCCGGATCCGCGAGAAGAAGGACTGGCTCGGGAAGAAGGGGATCGACGTTCCAGCCGTTGGCATCGCGGAAGTCCCGGAGGAGGTTCCCGCTGCGCCGGAAGGCACGGAACCGCCCGAGGCCACGGAGAGCAAGGAGTAGGGCGAAACCGTTGGACGGTTTCGAGGCCCGGGCGCGTGCGAGGGGATTCCGCACGGTAGCGGGCGTCGATGAGGCCGGCCGGGGGCCGCTCGCCGGTCCGGTAGTCGCGGCGGCCGTAGTGCTCCCAACGGGGTTTCCCCAGGCGGAAATTCGTGATTCGAAGGCCTTATCCCCGAAAGCGCGGGAAAAGGCATTCCTCCTGATCACATCGCACGCGCTCGCCTTCGCGGTCGCCCATTCCTCCCCCGAAGAGATCGACCGGATCAACATCCTGAGGGCGTCGCTCCTCGCGATGCGTCGGGCAGTGGAAAAACTCAAACCCGTACCGGATTTTCTCTTCGTCGACGGGAATTTCCCGATACCCCCGGCGAAGTACGGCCCGTGGGGAGCGATCCGCCAGGAGCCGCTCGTTTCCGGGGACTCCCGTTGCGCCTCGGTCATGGCCGCCTCCATCCTCGCGAAGGTCACCCGTGACCGGATGATGCACGAGTACGAACGGGTCTATCCCGGGTACGGCTTCGCCTCCCACAAGGGCTACCCGACGAAGGCGCACCGGGTTGCACTGCGTATGCTCGGTCCCTCCCCGATCCACCGGAAGACGTTCCGCGGGGTCGTTCCCGGGTGATTCGCCCGCCGAGCAAGAGGACAGCGGTGGGCCGCGATGCGGAAGAGGCGGTCTGCGCGTATCTCGGGAAGAGGGGGATACGGATCGTGGAGCGAAACTTCCGCTCCCGCGGGGGCGAGATCGACATCATCGCGCGGGAAGGGGAGGTTCTCGCCTTCGTCGAAGTGCGATTCCGCGAGGAGGACGGGCATGGCCTCCCGGAGGAATCCGTGGGAGCGGTGAAAAGGAGGAGGATTGCGACTGCAGCGAGAGCGTACCTTGCGACGGTCCCCCCGGATTCGTGGAGAGAGGCCCGGTTCGACGTCGCCGCGGTCGACGGCGGGGACTGCGGTCCGGTTATCCGGTACTACCCCGGCGCGTTCGACGCGAAGGGCAAGATCCTCTAGGCCGGGATGCCGGCGCAACCGCAACCTTCGTCCTTGCTATGAGCGATCCGCGACCAGGGACCCTGGCTCGCGGGGGAGGACTCCTCGCCTACGCTCGCGACCTTCGCCCGCTCGCTGCGGTTGCGCTCGCCGGTACGGACCCCGCGTTGCGGGGATACTACTCTCTCGCTCCACACGCCGGCTCGCGGACCCCCCCCCGCATCGCCTGCGGGTCCCCGGTTGGATGCGTGGGGTCCTCGGTTTCCGGCGCAGCTGTAGGTGGGGGAACGTCCCGGTTCTTTAGCCGAAGAAGCCCTCCGCCGTGCTGAAGATTTCCATGTCGACCGTCTTGGATTTCGAGGTGGCTTCCGCGAGGGGGACGGCTACGATCTCCTTTCCCTGGAGGGCGGCCATCATCCCGAACTCCCTGCGGTGGGCCATCTCGGTTGCGAAAACACCGTACCGTGTGGCCAGCACCCGGTCGTGCGCTGTGGGGGAGCCGCCGCGCTGGATGTGGCCAAGGACCACGAAGCGCGTCTCGAACTTCGTCCGCTTCTCGATCTCTTTGGAAAGAACCTGCGAGATTCCGCCCAGGCGGACGTGACCGAACTCGTCCGTCTTCGTCTCCTGGATGATGAGCTCTCCGTCCTCGCCGAGCTTTTCGGCGAACTTCGCACCTTCCGCCACCACGACGATGCTGAAGGATTTCCCGCGGCTGTGCCTGCGCAGGATCAGGTCGCAGACCTCGTCGAGGTCGATCGGCTTTTCCGGAATGAGGATCGCGTGCGCCCCGCCGGCGATGCCGGAAAAGGTGGCGATCCATCCCGCATTACGACCCATCACCTCCACGACCATGACCCGGTTGTGGGACTCCGCCGTCGTGTGGATCCGGTCGATGGCGTCGGTGGCGATAGAGACCGCCGTATCGAACCCGAACGTGAAGTCGGTCCCCGACAAGTCGTTGTCGATCGTCTTGGGGACGCCCACGACCGGCAGGCCGCGCTCGTAGAGCTTGCTAGCCGCCCCCAGCGTATCCTCGCCCCCGATGGCGACGAGCGCGTCGAGACCCAGGAGGCGAAAGTTCTTCAGAACTTTGTCCGGGCCGTCCTGATCCTTGAAGGGATTGGTGCGGGAGGTTCCGATGATAGTGCCGCCGATGTGCAAAATCCCGGAGACCATCTTGTTGTCCAGATCGTCGTAGGAGATGTCGACGAGCCCTTTCCACCCGTTCTTGATCCCCAGCACGCGGGAATTGTACGTATCCGCCTTCCGCACGACTGCCCGGATGACCGCATTGAGGCCCGGGCAATCCCCCCCGCCGGTCAGGACGCCGATCTTCATCTTCGATCCTCCCTGTGTTGGTTTCGGTCAAGTATAACAAAGTCCAGCTCGCCGCAATTGAAAGGTATGAGGCTATATGATACTTTATGACACTTATATCCCGGCAGGATAGAAAGGAAAATCGTTGTCCGTCCCGGCAAGGGAAAAGGTCGAGCTGCTCTCCGGAAACGAGGCGATCGCGCGAGGGGCGTTCGAGGCAGGCGCAACGGTCGCCTCCGCGTATCCCGGAACCCCGAGCACGGAAATCCTCGAGACCTTCGCGCGGTACGATGGGGTGTACGCGGAGTGGGCCCCCAACGAAAAAGTCGCGATCGAGGTCGCCCACGGGGCGTCGATGGCGGGCGTGAGGGCTCTCGCGGTGATGAAGCATGTGGGGGTAAACGTCGCCGCCGACCCGATATTCACCGCCTCCTATACGGGAGTCCGCGGCGGGTTCGTGATCGTCACCGCCGACGACCCCGATCTCCACTCGTCCCAGAACGAGCAGGACAACCGCCATTACGCCGTTGCGGCGAAGATCCCGATGCTGGAGCCGTCCGACTCCTGGGAGGCGAAGGAGTTCACGAGGCTCGCCTTCGCGCTTTCGGAAAGGTTCGACACCCCGGTGTTTCTGCGGAGCACCACGCGGATCTCCCACGCCAAGGGGGCGGTCCGCCTGGACGATGTGTCGAAACCCTCTCTCGTCCCCGGGTTCGTCAGGGATCCGGCGAAGTGGGTCATGCTCCCCGACAATGCGAGGAAGCGGCACGTGATCCTCGAGGAGAGGATGCGGGAGCTTGCGGAGTTCGCGGAAGAGTTCGACGGCAACCGGATCGAGTGGGGAGACCGGGACCTGGGGGTGATCACGGCCGGCGTATCATACCAGTATGTCCGGGAAGTTCTCCCCGACGCGTCGGTCCTGAAACTGGGGATGGCACATCCGCTCCCGTCGAGGCTCATCCGGGAGTTTGCGGCGGGCGTGTCGCGGGTAGTGGTGGTCGAGGAGCTGGACCCTCACATCGAGACGCACGTGAAGGCTCAGGGAGTGTCCGTGGAGGGGAAGGGGATCATCCCC
>JBFFGP010000060.1:0-5483 GCA_041557435.1 Candidatus Deferrimicrobiaceae bacterium
GGACCCGGATCGCCCGCAGCGTTATGTCCTCGAGGTTCCCGAGGGGAGTGGCCACAATGTACAGTGTTCCCGTGCTCATCTTCAGCCCTCCGGGCGGCGCCCGAACGCCGGCATTCCCGTGTTCATCTCCGCCCTCCTGCCAGGCGATTACAGCCTGCGATTGTCGATCACCCGCTCCGCCTTTCCCTCGGAGCGGGCGAGCGTCTTGCTTTCGACGAGCCTGACCTCCACACTGATGCCGAGATCATGGGCCAGGCGCTTCCGGATGAACTCGACCATCTCTCTCTGCTTGCGCATCTGGTCGAAGAAGATATTCTCCGAGACCTCCACCAGGACCGTCACCTCGTCCATCGCGCCCTTCCGGTCGATCACGATTTGGTAGTGCGGCTCCGTCCCCTCGATCTCGAAGAGGAGGGATTCGATCTGGGAAGGAAAAACGTTCACTCCCTTGATGATCAGCATGTCGTCCGTGCGTCCCGCCACCCGGGTCATCCTGCGTCCCGTTCTCCCGCAGGGGCACGCCTCCGTCAGGATGCTGGTGAGATCCCGGGTCCGGTACCGGATCATGGGATACGCCTCCTTGGTAAGCGTCGTGATCACCAGCTCGCCCGTCTCCCCCGGCCGAAGCGGCGCGAGCGTCTCCGGGTCGATCACCTCGACGAGGAAATGGTCCTCGTTGATATGCAGGCCACGACGCTCGAGACACTCGCCGGAGACGCCGGGGCCGATTACCTCCGAGAGACCGTAGTTGTCGGTGGCGACGATCCCGAGGCGCTCCTGGATCTCCTCCCGCATCCGGTCCGACCACGGTTCCGCGCCGAACAGACCATACTTCAGGGAGAGGGCCGACATCGGGATCCCCATTTCGCGGAGCGTCTCCGCCACTTGAAGCGCGTACGAGGGGGTCGCAACGAGGGCGGTCGTCTTGTAGTCCACCATGATCTTGATCTGGCGCGCGGTGTTCCCGCTCGACGCCGGGATGACCGAGGCGCCGATCCTCTCCGCGCCGTAATGGAGGCCGAACCCCCCGGTGAACAGGCCATACCCGAAGGAGATCTGCACGACGTCATCCTTCGTGATCCCCCCTGCCGTGAGGATGCGGGCCACGAGGTTGCTCCACGTCTTGATGTCGTTTCGCGTGTATCCTACCACCGTAGACGTCCCGGTCGTTCCCGAGGAGGCGTGTATTCTCACCACCTCCCGCATCGGGACGGCGAACATCCCGTATGGATAATTCCCGCGCAAGTCCTCCTTCGTCGTGAAGGGGAGCCTGGGAAGGTCGGAGAGGGACCCGATGTCCTGGGGGGTGATCCCTTCCTCGTCGAACTTCTTACGGTAATAGGGAACATGCGCGTAGACCCGGTTCAGCGTCGACTGCAGGCGCTCGATCTGGAGCTGTTCGAGCTCCTCGCGGTCCATACACTCCCTGTCCTGCTCCCAGTGCATCGGTGGCCCTCCTTGAAGGATTAGGGGTAGCCGTTCCTGTCTCTGCCCAGGTACGCGCGCTGGACGTCCCGGTTGGCCAGGAGATCCTCGCAAGGCCCTTGCAGCACCACCTTTCCGGTCTCCAAAACGTATCCCCGGTCCGCGATGGAGAGTGCCGCTCGGGCATTCTGCTCCACAAGGAGTATCGTCAACCCGAGCTCCTTCCGGAGGCGCGAGATATGGGAGAATATCTCCCGCGCCACCAGGGGGGCAAGCCCCATGGAGGGCTCGTCCAGGAGGAGCACGCGGGGGCGGGAAAGAAGGGCCCGGCCGATGGCGAGCATTTGCTGCTCCCCGCCGGAGAGCGTACCGGCCAGTTGCCGTTCCCGCTCTTTCAAGCGGGGGAAAAGAAGGAACACCCTTTCCAGGTCCTCCCTGACCTCCTCCGGCTTTCTCCTCCGGTATTGGACATAGCTTCCGAGGATCAGATTCTCCCGCACGGT
This sequence comes from Candidatus Deferrimicrobiaceae bacterium, assembly GCA_041557435.1. Classification (GTDB taxonomy): domain Bacteria; phylum Desulfobacterota; class Deferrimicrobia; order Deferrimicrobiales; family Deferrimicrobiaceae; genus JBFFGP01. The sequence continues at coordinate 1,929 of JBFFGP010000060.1, forward strand.
CATGGTGGCGAAAACCTGCCTTCCCTCGGGCACGAGGGAGCATCCGAGAAAGACGATCTTCTCGGTCGTCAGTTTCCGCAAGTCCTGTTTTTCAAAAAGGATCTCGCCGTCCCGAGAGCTGAGCAGACCCGAGATGGCCTTCAAAAGCGTTGATTTCCCCGCTCCGTTGGCGCCGATCACCGTGGCGATCTCGCCGGGACGGATGTGCATCGACACTTTTCTCAAAACCTTCAGCTTCCCGTATCCCGCTTCGAGGTTCTTGATCCTAAGCATCGTTCTCCCCGAGGTAGACCCGGATCACCTCCCCGTTCTTCTGGATTGCAAGCGGGGTGTCTTCGGCGATTTTCTGCCCGGAGGAAAGGACGACGATCTCGTCGGAGATGTCCATGACGATCGACATGTCGTGTTCCACGAGGAGAACGGTGATCCCCATGTCCCGAATCTTGACGATCAGTTTTCCCATCTCGGCCGTCTCGGACATGTTCAAACCCGCCGCGGGCTCGTCGAGCAGCAGGATGCACGGGTGGCAGGCAAGCGCCCTGCCGAGCTCAACGATGCGCTGCTGGCCGTAGGGCAAGCTCGTCGCTTCCGCCTCCGCCAGGCCGGAGATCCCGAGAAGCGCCATGATCTCCCCGCTCTTCTCCCGGATCTTTCGTTCCTCTTTCCAGGTATACGGCAGATTGAGCAAGCCCGCGAGGAATTCTCCCCGGCTGTGGATGTGGCCGCCGACCATGATGTTTTCCAGTACGCTCATCTTCGGAAAGAGCCGGGTATGCTGAAATGTCCGGGTCATCCCCCGGCCCGCGATCTGATGGGGCTTCAAGCCCCGCACCTCGGTCCCGTCGAAGAGGATCGAGCCGCTGTCCGGAGGAAGAAACCCGGAGATTACGTTGAAAAGCGTTGTCTTTCCCGCCCCGTTCGGGCCGATGATTGCCTTGATCGCACCCCGGGGAACGTCGAAGGAGACGCCGTCCACCGCCTGCACTCCGCCGAAGCGCTTGCTGATGCCGCGTACCGCAAGGAGCATCAGGAGGCATCCTCCTCCGCTTCCCCGCGCGCAAAAACACGCTGAAAATCCTCCAGGAGCTTTCTCCGGAGCAGGCCTTCCGGCGCGAAGAGCATGATCAGGATGAGTATGCCTCCGAACACCAAATCGTCATACGATCCGAAATACCCGCGAAGCGAGAGATAGTTCAGGGAGAGGCTCATGAAGAGCGCCCCCCAGAGATTCGCCATCCCGCCAACCGCGACGATCGCAAGGTAGCGAACCGATTTCATGACGGAGGATTCCGAGGGACCGACCCCGCCGTTGTAGTGGGTCAGGAGAACGCCCGCCACCGCTGCGAAGGCGGCGCTGACCACGAAGATCTTCAGCTTGTAGCGCGCAGTGGGGATCCCCATCGCCTCGGCGGCATCCTCCGCGCCGTGGATCGAAGAGAGCGCCCTTCCCACGCGGGAGCGAACGAGGTTCAGCAGGAAGACCATCCCCAGGATCACGAATCCCCAGGCGACGTAATAATTCATCACCCGGAGAGAGGATTTCCCGGACACCGCGATCCCCGGAAGCAGGGGAAAGGCCGGGACGTCGTAGATCCCGTCCGCCGCGCCGACGAGCGTGGTGCCGAGAACGATCCGGTAGACGATGATGCCGAACCCCAGCGTGGCCATGGCGAGGTAATGCCCTTTCAGCTTGAGGACCGGCCCCCCGATGGCATAGGCCACGGCGACGGCGGTGAGCACTGCGAAGATGCATGCGGGCCAGGGATGGACCGTGAGCAACTCCCCCCCGTAGAGGTCGGGACGGCGCATGAGAATCCCCACCGCGGCCAGCCCCGAGACGATCGGTCCCCCGTGGGCCGACAGGTCGTGGGTGGTCAGCAGCGCGGAGAGATACCCCCCGATCGCGAAGAAACCGGCGTGCCCGATCGAGATCTGCCCGGCATACCCGGTGAGGATGCAGAGACCGAGCACGACCAGCGAGTAGTAGGCGGACATCGTCAGCTGGGTCAGGTGGTATACGTTCCCGGTCAGGGAGGTCACCAGCTGGATCGCCGCGACCATCGCAGCGAACCCGGCGATCTGGAGGCCCATCTTCCTCATCAGAACTCCTTCAGGCGCGCCACTTCGGCGCTCCCGAACAGTCCGCTGGGCCTCGCGAAGAGGATGACGAGCAGGATGGCGACCGAGATCACGTCCTTGTAGGCCGCCGGGAGCACCGAGATGCTGAAGGACTCGAGAATCCCGAGAAGCATCCCCGCGCCGGCGGAGGCCAGGCTGTTTCCCAGCCCGCCGAGGATCGCGACCGTGAACCCCTTGATCGCCAGCGGCACTCCGCTGTCATACTGCACGTAGGTGATCGGGGAGACGATGCACCCTCCGAGCGCCCCGATGCCTGCGCTGAGCATGAACGAGAAGGTCACCATGTTTTTCGCGCTGATGCCGCACAACCGCGCGGCGTCCCGGTTCGCGGCGCAGGCCCGCATCCGCATCCCCAGCAGGGTATACCGGAAGAAGCCCGCCAGGATCGCCACCACGACCGCGCTGATGCCGACCACCCAGAGCACCTGCGGAGAGATATACACTCCACCCAGCCGGATAGAGGTCACCGAAGTCCCGGTGAAGTAGGGAAGGGCCCGAACGCTCTCCCCCCAAATGTGGAGCGCCACTTCCCGGATCAGGATGGAAATCCCAATGGTGATGATGATCATCCGCAGCACCGAAGGATGGTACAGCCACCGGATAAACAAAATCTCGATGAGCGCGCCGATGACCATCGTGATGAGCACGGCGGCGAGAATGGCCGCCGGAAGGGGGAGAAACCGGCTGAGAGTCACCGCGGTCATCCCGCCGAGCATGACGAACTCCCCCTGGGCGAAGTTGATGATCCCCGTCGTGTTGTAGATGATGTTGAACCCGATCGCGACGATCCCGTAGATCGTTCCGTACGTGACGCCGGCGATCATGTATTGCAGGAACAGGTCTACGTTCATCGCGCCCCGTCAACAAATCGGGAGTATCCGCGGCCTGCGCGGATACTCCCGTGGTGAAGTTTCTTGCCGATCCGACCTTCCTACTTCCCGTACAGGGCGAACTTCCCGTCCTTCACGGTGAGCAGTTCGAACGCGTCGATACCGAGGCCGTTGTGGTCCTCCGCCGAGAAGTCGAAGACACCGCCGGTGCCGACGAACCCCCGCATCGTTTCGATCGCGTCCCGCACCTTCTGCTTGTCGGTGCTGCCCGCCTTCTCGATCGCCTTCGCGAGGATCATGAAGGCGTCGTAGGCATGCCCGCCGAAGGTGCTCGCATCCTCCTTGTACTTCTTCTCGTAATCGTTCTTGTACTTCACGAGAACCGGTTTCTGCGGATTCGAAGCCGGAAGGACGTCCGAGACGAGCAGCCGTCCGGCGGGGAATATGACCCCCTCTGCGGCCGCTCCGGCGGCAGCCACATACTTGATGTTCCCGAACCCGTGGCTCTGGAAGATGGGGCCCTTAAATCCGATCTGGCGCGCATTCTTGATCACGATCGACTGCGCCGGAACGATCGACCAGTTCA
>JBFFGP010000061.1:0-5420 GCA_041557435.1 Candidatus Deferrimicrobiaceae bacterium
ACGGGAAACGTGGTGATCTTCCAGGACCTCACTCCGGTCAAGCAGATGGAGGAGAGGATCCGGATCGCCGACCGGCTTGCGGGGGTCGGGGAACTTGCCGCGGGTTTGGCCCACGAGATTCGAAACCCCCTGGCCTCCATCACCGGGTCCTCCCAGATGCTTCGCGAGGCGCCCGACCTGCCGGAGATGTCCCGGACCCTTCTCGACATCATCGAGAGGGAAAGCACCCGCTTGAACGGCCTCATCTCGGATTTTCTCGCGTACGCGGGCCCGAAGATGAAGAACGTGGGGCCTGTGAACATGACCGAGCTGGCGGCGGAGATCGTGGAGGCGGTGTGCACGGGGGAGGGGCGGGAAAAAGAGGTGGTCGTAGAGGGCCTGGCAACGAGAGAGTTTCATGTCGATGGCGACGCGGAGCAATTGAAACAGGTTCTCTGGAACCTCCTTCGCAATGCCATTCAGGCAACTCCTAGCGGCGGCACCGTGACACTCGATCTTTTTTCCCAGATTCGCCACAAACAGCGATACGTCGTCACCACGGTGAGCGACATGGGAGAGGGTATCCCCCCCGACATCGTCGGAAAGATCTTCAACCCCTTTTTCACCTCCAAGGCGGAAGGAACAGGTCTGGGGCTGGCCATTTCCCAGCGGATCGTCCACTACCATCGCGGGTTCATCGAAGTCCGCTCCGCTCCGGAAACCGGAAGCGTCTTCTCGTTTTTCCTCCCCGAGCGGGGGGAGCCATCCGGGGGCGACGATTCGATCCCCGGGAGCTGACATCCCCGTCCCTCGCGTCACTGTCATCGGAGCGGGGCTTGCCGGTTCCGAGGCCGCGCTCGTGCTGTCCGCCTCGGGGACGGAGGTAGACCTGTTCGAAATGCGCCCCGGTGTCTCCTCTCCCGCCCACCAGACCGGGTGGTTCGCCGAGCTGGTCTGCAGCAACTCCCTGGGCGCGGACCGGGCGGATTCCGGGAAAGGACTCTTGAAGGCGGAACTCAGGTCCCTGGGTTCGAATCTCCTCCGGGTGGCCGACCGGGTCAGGGTTCCCGCGGGGAAGGCACTCGCGGTGGACCGGGAGGCCTTTGGACGGTCGGTGACGGAGGCGGTGCGGGGCCGACGGAACATCCGTGTCGTGGAGGCGGAGGCTAGGGCAATCCCGGATTCCCCCGTCGTCATTGTCGCCTGCGGCCCGATCCCGTCCGAGGCGATCTCGGAGAGCATCCGCGGGCTTCTCGGCGGGATGGGCCTCTACTTCTATGATGCCATCTCCCCGATCGTGGACGCGTCTTCCCTGGACATGCGTGAAGGGTTCTTCGCCGACCGGTATGGGTCCGGGTCCGGGGATTACCTGAATTTCCCGATGACGCGATCCCAGTACGAGTCGTTTCTCTCTGCCTTGCTGTCGGCGCGCGTCGTACCGCTGCGCGAATTCGAGGAGGAGAGATACTTCGAATCGTGCATGCCGATCGAGGTTCTCGCCCGCCGCGGTCCGGAGACTCTTCTCTTCGGACCCGTGCGCCCGGTAGGGCTCCGGGACCCCCGGACGGGAATGGTCCCGCACGCCGTCGTCCAGCTTCGCAAGGAAAACGAGGCGGGAACGATGTACAACATCGTCGGGTTCCAGACCAAACTCGCATACCCGGAGCAGGAAATCGTCTTCTCCCGGATCCCGGGGCTGGATCGCGCGAAGTTCCTCCGGTACGGGTCGGTCCATCGCAACTCCTTCCTCGACTCCCCCCGGCATCTCCACGCCAGCATGGAGTTCCGAAACCGTAGAGGACTTTTCTTCGCGGGGCAGGTCACGGGGGTCGAGGGGTACGTGGAGTCGATCGCCTCCGGGTTCGTCGCGGCGATCTCCGCCGCCGCGCGTGTTGCCGGGAAAGAGCCCCCCGCATTCCCGGCAGAGTCGATGATCGGCGCGCTGATGAGACACATCACCTCCCCTCAACGGGGGACTTTTCAGCCGATGAACGCCAACTTCGGCCTCCTCCCTCTTCCCCTCGATGTCAGGAAACGGGAGCGGAAGGCGCGGCAGGCGGACCAGGCCCTCTCTTCCATCGGGGAATTTCGCAGAACAATCTTTGATTTTAACCCCTTGTGTGTTACATAAAACTTTTCCCCATGCGGGGAGAAGGGACGGGCAAGGGGATTGGATTTCGCCATCGAGCAATTCTCCCGATTCCTCCTTTCCGAGAGGAATGCCTCGCGCGAGACGACGCGGGCTTACCTTCGCGAGGTTTCCGATCTCCGCGATTTCCTTTCGGAAACGAGGAGGGAGGATTCCCAAAGCGGCGGCAGCGAATGGTGGAAGGCGATATCGGTTGGGGATTTGCGACGTTACCTCGCAGCACGGTTTCCCGGAAAGAAAGGGTCGACCATGGCGAGGAAGATCGCGGCGCTTCGAACCTTCTTCTCGTTCCTTGTTACGGTGGGGGAGATACCTGGGAATCCGGCTTCCGGGGTCGCTGCCCCCCGACGGGCGATGCGGCTGCCGGAATTTCTTCCGGTAGACGAGATGGTGGACTTGTTGCGTTCCCTTCCTGCCGAGGGCGAAGCGGGGAAGCGGGATGCCGCAATCCTCGAGCTGCTCTACTCCTCGGGGCTGCGCGTCGGCGAACTCGTCTCGCTTCGAAACATGGACGTTTCGCTTGAGGAGGGAACGGTCCGGGTTCGGGGGAAGGGACGCAAGGTGAGGGTCGTCCCCGCGGGGGAGAAAGCGCTGCGGGCCCTGTCTTCGTATCTGGCCGAAAGGCGGAGGGCCGGAAAAGGGGGCGGGGAGGAAGATTGGCAGGAGGTGCTCTTCCGCAACCTGCGGGGGGGAGCGCTTTCGGCTCGCAGCGTGGCGCGCATTCTCGACAAGGCGCTCACGCGGGCCGGTATCGGAAGGCATCTTTCCCCCCATGGGATCCGCCACTCCTTCGCCACACACCTCCTGGAGTCGGGCGCCGATCTTCGTGCCATTCAGGAAATGCTGGGGCACACCTCGCTCTCCACGACGCAACGGTATGCGAGGGTGAACGTGGGCCACCTCGTGCGCGCGTACGAGGAGGCGCACCCGATGGTGACCGGCTCCGCCTCCCGGCGGAAACCAACTCCTTCCGGGGGAGGGGGGGCAGGGAAATGAAGCAGACACGGGGGACGACAATCCTTGCGGTTTCCCGCGGAGGCCGGGTGGCGATGGCGGGGGATGGACAGGTGACGATGGGGAACACGGTCCTGAAACACACCGCGCGCAAGATACGTCGCCTTCACCAGGATCGCATCGTGGCTGGGTTTGCCGGCGCGACGGCGGACGCCTTTACCCTTTTCGAGAAATTCGAGGGAAAGCTCGTCGAGTTTCAGGGAAACCTCCGGCGATCGGCGGTGGAGCTTGCCAAGGATTGGAGGACGGACAGGGTGCTTCGGCGGCTGGACGCTCTCATGGTCGTGACCGACGGAAGGGACCTCATGCTCCTTTCCGGCAGCGGCGACGTCGTCGAGCCGGATGACGGCGTGATAGGAGTAGGGTCCGGCGGGCCCTATGCCATGGCGGCGGCCCGTACCATGCTGCTTCACACCGACAAGTCCGCGATCGACATCGCCCGCGAAGCGCTTCGCATCGCCTCGGAGATATGCATCTTCACCAACGAGAACGTCGTAGCCGAGGAGGTGATCTCGCCGTGACCGCGAGGGTACCGGAGTTGCCGGGCGCACGTCCCATGATCCCCCGCGAGATCGTGGCGGAACTGGACCGCTTCATCGTGGGCCAGCAGAAGGCGAAACGTGCCGTGGCGATTGCTCTGCGAAACCGGTGGAGGCGAATGCAGGTTCCGGAGGAACTCCGGGAGGAGATCGCCCCGAAGAACATCATCATGGTGGGGCCGACCGGGGTGGGGAAAACCGAGATCGCCCGTCGTCTCGCGCGTCTGGCCCAGGCTCCGTTCGTCAAGGTGGAGGCCTCCAAATTCACCGAGGTGGGGTATGTCGGGCGGGACGTGGAGTCGATCATCCGTGATCTCGTCGAGATTGCCGTCCACATGGTGCGCGCGGAGGAGATGGAAAAGGTTGCGGTTCGAGCGAAGGCGAGCGCTGAGGAGCGCCTGCTGGACACCCTTCTTCCCCCCCGCCCGCACCAACCGGGGGAACCGTCGGGCGATGCGGCGGAGAGGGGCAGGGAGTCGAGGGAGCGGATGCGGGCCATGCTCCAGGCAGGCAAGCTCGCGGACCGGATGGTGGAAATCGACGTCCGGGAAAGCAGCGTGCCGGCGATCGACTTCGTCGGGGTTACGGGAGGCGGTGGAGAGGGACTCGAGGGGAACCTCCAGGAGATGCTGGGAAACCTTTTCCCCAAGAAGATCCGTCGGAAACGGATGCGGGTTCCGGACGCCCTCGCATTCCTCGAGAAAGAGGAAGCTTCGCGGATGATCGATATGGACCAGGTAAAGGCAATGGCTGTTCGCCGCACCGAGCAGAGCGGGATCGTATTCTTGGACGAGATCGACAAGATCGCGGGGAGGGAGTCTGCGGTCGGCCCGGACGTTTCCCGGCAAGGGGTTCAACGGGACCTGCTGCCCATCGTGGAGGGATCGAATGTCAACACGAAGTACGGGATGGTCCGGACGGATCACATTCTGTTCATTGCCGCCGGAGCGTTCCACAGTGCGAAGCCGTCCGATCTCATACCGGAGATGCAGGGCAGGTTCCCCATCCGGGTCGAGCTCGATCCCCTCACCCGGGAGGATTTCGTGCGCATTCTGACCGAGCCGCACGGTTCCCTCACCCGGCAGTACACGGAGCTGCTCGTCACGGAGGGGATTCGGTTGATCTTCTCCCCGGAGGCGGTGGATCGGATCGCCGGGATGGCATGCGAAGTAAACGAGCGGACGGAGAACATCGGGGCGCGCCGGCTTCACACGATCATGGAGAAGCTGCTGGAGGACATCCTGTTCTCCGCGCCGGAGATCGGCGGGCAGGAGATCGCCATCCCGGAGGCATACGTGGAAGAGAAACTCGCCGGCATTGTCCGCGACGTGGACGTCAGCCGGTACATTCTCTGACGAGGCTAAGAACATGGCGGATATGCAGGAATACCTCCAGAAGGCCCGGACGCTCATCGAGGCCCTCCCCTACATCCGGGAGTTCAGCGGGAAGACCATCGTCATCAAGTACGGAGGGGCGGCGATGGTAGGCGAGGAGAGGATGTCCTCTTTCGCTGAGGATATCGTCCTGCTGCAGTATGTCGGAATCCGGCCGATCGTAATCCACGGCGGGGGGCCCCAGATCGACCGCATGCTGGAGAGACTTTCGATCCCCTTTCAGCGCAAGGAGGGGCTGCGGGTGACCTCGCCCGAAGCGATGGAAGTGGTGGAGATGGTGCTCGGGGGGACGGTGAACAAGCAAATCGTCGCCCTGATCAACCTGTTTGGGGGAAAGGCGGCGGG
>JBFFGP010000062.1:0-5419 GCA_041557435.1 Candidatus Deferrimicrobiaceae bacterium
AGTATCGGCGGAGGATATCGACGGCGACCCGGTACAGATCGAACTTCTGGAGGGGCCCGAGGGGATGGTGCTCGAGCGCGATACGGTCCGGTGGAGCCCCGGTCCCGGATTCCAGGGAGAGGGGAGGGTCATACTCCGGGTAACGGACGGCGCCGGGGGTGAGGCGCGCCAGGAATTCACCCTGACGGCTGCGAACAGGTAGGCGTCCCGGCCCCCCGATCCCCTGCCCGGCCGGGAAAAGGCGTCGACGGAAAACCCCCTTCTCGCTTATAGTAATCCGCACGATGACTGCCAGGAGGAAGACCCGCCGGATCCGGGTGGGAAATGTGCCGGTGGGCGGCGGCGCCCCCGTTTCCGTGCAGAGCATGACGAGCACGGACACGAAAGACGTCCGGGCGACGGTATCGCAGATACGCTCTCTCGTGCGGGAAGGGTGCGAGATCGTCCGGGTCGCGGTCCCGGACGAGGCCGCGGTGCGTGCCTTCCGCCGGATCAAATCGTCCTCTCCGATTCCGGTGATCGCCGACGTGCACTTCCATCACCGGATCGCCATCGCGTGCGCGGAGGCCGGGGCGGACGCGCTGCGGATCAACCCGGGAAATATCGGCGGTGAGAGGAAGACCCTCGAGGTCCTGCGGGCGGCACGGTCCCTCCGGATCCCGGTCCGGATCGGCGTGAACGCGGGCTCCCTGGAGAAGGACATCCTGGTGAAGTACGGGGGGCCAGGCCCCCGCGCCCTGATGGCGAGCGCAACCCGAGCCGTCCGGTTGTGCGAGAAGGCGCACTTCACGAAGATCAAGTTCTCCCTCAAGGCCTCCGATGTGCCGTCCACGGTCGCGGCGTACCGGCTCTTCGCGAAGAAGTTCGATTATCCCCTCCACATCGGCGTAACAGAGGCCGGAACCTTGTTTTCGGGAACGGTCCGATCGGCCGTGGGGCTTGGGGTCCTCCTCGCGGAAGGGATCGGGGACACCCTTCGGGTATCCATCACCGGGCCTCCCGAGGAGGAGGTCCGCGTCGGGTGGCAGATCCTCAAAACCCTCGGAATCCGGAAGCGGGGCCCGGACTTCCTGTCCTGCCCCACCTGCGGGAGGGTCTCGATCGACGTTGCGGGGATCGCAATGGAGGTGGAAAGACGCCTTTCCCGGCTGCCGGTGCCTCTCAAGGTGGCGGTCATGGGGTGCGCCGTTATCGGCCCGGGGGATGCGTGGGAGGCCGATGTGGGGGTGGCCGGGGGGAAGGGAGAGGGCCTCATCTTCGTGAGGGGGGAGATCATCAAGAAGGTGAAGGAGAAAGATATCGTCGCCGAGGTCGTGCGGTTCGCGAAACGGCTGGCAGCGGACAGGAGGAGAACGCGTTGATCCGGTACTCGGGATACCTCATGCCGACGACAAAGGAGACCCCTTCCGATGCGGAAGTGGCAAGTCACCGGCTGATGCTTCGCGCGGGCCTCATCCGCAAGGTCGCTTCGGGGATCTACAATTACCTTCCCGCGGGGCTTCGGGCGGTACGGAAGGTCGAGGCGATCATACGGGAGGAGATGAACCGCGCGGGCGCGCAGGAGGTGCTGATGCCCACCGTCATCCCGTCGGAGCTCTGGAAGGAGAGCGGACGGTGGGATGCCTACGGGAAGGAGCTGCTCCGGTTTCGGGACCGGGCCGACCGGGAGTTCTGCCTGGGACCGACGCACGAGGAAGTGATTACCGACCTCGTCCGGAGGGAGGTCCGCTCGTACCGTCAGCTTCCCTTGAACCTCTACCAGATCCAGGACAAGTTCCGCGACGAGGTCCGTCCGAGGTTCGGGCTGATGCGCGGGAGGGAGTTCTTCATGAAGGACGCCTACTCCTTCGACGCCGATGAGGAAGGGGCAGCCGAGTCGTACCGGAGCATGTACGATGCCTACTGCCGGATCTTCCGGAGAATGGGGCTTACCTACCGGGCCGTCGAGGCGGACACCGGAGCGATCGGAGGGAGCAGCTCCCACGAGTTCATGGTGATCGCGGACTCGGGAGAGGACGCGATCGTCTTCTGCGGGCGCTGCGAATATTCCGCAAACGTGGAGAAGGCGGAAGTGAGGCCGGAAGGAAACGATCGAACCGCTTCTCCTCCCCCGGGCTCTCCGAAAAAGGTGGATACCCCGGGAAAACGGACCATCGAGGAGGTGTCCGCCTTTCTGGGCATCGAGCCCAGCCGTCTTATCAAGACTCTCCTGTTCGAGACGGACAAGGGGGATGTGGCCGTTGTCCTGGCCGGAAATCACGAGGTCAACGAGGTCAAGGTGAAAAACCTTTTAGGCGCCGATTGGGTGAAGCTGGCGGGCGAGGATCGCGTGCGGGAGCTTACGGGAGCGCCGTCGGGGTACACGGGGCCCGTGGGGTTGACCATGCGGGTACTGGCCGACTACTCCGTCCGGGGGATCGCGTCCGGAGCGACGGGAGCCAACGAAAAGGACGCCCATCTCGTCGATGTCGTACCGGACAGGGATTTCCGGCCCGATGCATACGCCGATATAAGAGGCATCGAGGAGGGGGACCGGTGTCCCCGATGCAAGGGTCCCCTGCACTTTTCCCGGGGGATCGAGGTGGGGCACGTCTTCCGGCTTGGCACGAAATACAGCCAGTCGCTTTCCGCCACCTATCTCGACGCCGGAGGGAAGGAGCAGATGATCGTGATGGGGTGCTACGGCATCGGCGTCGGGAGGACCGCCGCGGCGGCGATCGAGCAGCACCACGATCAGGATGGCATCATTTGGCCGATCTCGATCGCCCCGTTCGAGGTGTGCGTGCTGCCGGTGAACACGAAAATCGACGGCCTGGTAAAGGAGGCGGAACGGGTGGGGGAGGAACTCACGGGCAAGGGGATCGAGGTGCTTTTCGACGACCGGGAAGAGAGGCCGGGGATCAAGTTCAAGGACGCGGACCTGGTCGGGATCCCGCTGCGTGTCACCTTCGGGGAGAAGAATTTCGCTGGCGGATATGCAGAGATCCGGGACCGAAAGACGGGCGAAACGGAACGCGTGGAACTCTCCGCGATCGTCGACAAGGTGTGCGTCGCTGTGGAGGAAAAACGGAAGGAGTGCGCCCCGTGAAGGAACGGATCATCGTCGCGCTGGACACCGATTCCCCGGATGCCGCCCTGTCGGTTGTCAGGGATTTGGCAGGAGAGGTGGGGATGTTCAAGGTGGGAATGGAGCTTTTCCCGCGAGGCGGCCCCGATCTTATCCGGAGAATTCTCGACTCGGGGGCGGACGTCTTCCTCGATCTGAAGTTCCACGACATTCCGAACACGGTCGCCGGAGCCGTACGTTCCGCTGCGGCATTGGGGGTCCGATTCGCCACGGTCCACGCTTCCGGGGGAGGGGAGATGCTGGCCAGTGCTGCGGAAGCGGCCCGGGGGACGGCCACGACGATCCTGGCCGTCACGGTGCTCACCAGCCTGGACGAATCCGACCTGTCGGAGATCGGGTTTTCCCCGTCCTCGGCCGATTTGGCGGTCCGTCTGGCGGGAATGGCGTTGCGGGAAGGAATCGGCGGAATCGTCTGTTCCGCACGGGAGGTGGCGGCCATCCGGAAACTTGTTGGGAAATCGGTTGTTCTCGTAACACCGGGAGTCCGCCTCCCGGAGGATGCGGTGGGGGACCAAAAGAGGGTGGTGACACCCTACGACGCGATTCGGAACGGGGCGGATTACCTCGTGATAGGAAGGCCGATCACGAAGGCCGCCGACCCGGTCGCCGCGGCAAGAAAGATCGCAGCCGAGATGACGAAAGGAAAGGAAGCGGTGTCGCGGGAGGCGTAGGGGACATGTGGGTCACAGGGCACCATCCCGTTGAGGAAATCCTCTCCTCCCGGCTGCAGAGACCGAGGAAGATTCTTCTTGCCGATTCGGTCCCCGCAAAGGTCCGGGATTCCATCGCGGCGTTGGCGAAGGCAGCCGGTGTGCCTTGCCTTGCCTGCCCTCGGGAGGAATGGCACCGACGAACCGGGGAAAAGGAGGGGGCGGGGATTGCGGCCGAGATCCCGGAGTTCCGGTATGCAGAGCTTTCCGCCTGGCTCGGATCCCTTCCCGACAGGACTGCGTCGTTTCTCCTGGACGGAATCACCGATCCCCACAACCTGGGGACGGTCTTGCGGAACGCCCGGGCGTTCGGCTTGTCCGGAGTCGTGATTCCGCGGGACCGGTCCTGCCCCGTGACGTCGGCCGTCTTCCGGGCCTCCGCGGGTGCCGCTGCGCACGTCCCCGTGGTGCAGGTGAAAAACCTCACCCGTGCCGTCGAGGACCTGCAGGAAGCAGGATTCTGGGTCTATGCGGCCGTCATGGACGGGGAAACCGACCTGACGGCATTCGCGCCGGCCCGCAGGACGGGGTTTGTCCTCGGGAACGAGGAAACAGGCGTTCGCAGACTGGTCCGCGAGAAGTGCGACGGGTCGGTTCGCATCCCGATGGAGGCAGGGATCGACTCCTTGAACGTCGGGGTAACCTCGGGAATCCTAGCGTACTTCGCGCGCGCGGCCCGGCAGCCGTAAGATGCATCCCCCGGTGACGTCCCCACCTGTCGATATCCGTTGACATCCAGGCAGGAATAGTATGAAATACCTTGTTTCTGAACCGGAATGAACGGCCGACGTAGCTCAACGGTAGAGCGTCTGATTTGTAATCAGATGGTTGGGGGTTCGATTCCCTTCGTCGGCTCCAGGATCTCCATGCAGGAGGGGTACCCGAGTGGCCAAAGGGGGCAGACTGTAAATCTGCTGGCAGTGCCTACGGAGGTTCGAATCCTCCCCCCTCCACCATCCTCCTTCGCCCGGAATCCGCACAGGGAGATGCGAGGATTCCCTCCGTAGCTGTAAGCAGCTGGGGATTTCCTGCTGCGGTGCTTGAGCGATGGAGGGCAGCAAAAAACGAAGGCGGACGGAAATGGGATTTCTCGTTTGCTATTGACGTAAGGGAATTTCATTTATAAAATTGAAAGATTATAATAAGGGCGGGCGTAACTCAGTTGGCAGAGTCACAGCCTTCCAAGCTGTTGGTCGCGGGTTCGATTCCCGTCGCCCGCTCCAGCCTTCTCGCAAGCGCATGGGAACAGACCCATGCTCTTGCGTTGCGGCTGGGCAAGACATCCGCCTTCGCTCGATGTTCGCGACGGGAAGCCAGGGATATCGAGTTGCGGCGGGCAGGAATGAAGGAGAACGCGCCCACGTAGCTCAGTAGGCAGAGCGCGTCCTTGGTAAGGACGAGGTCAGCAGTTCAATCCTGCTCGTGGGCTCCACATTGAGGATGCTTATTTAATCCACAAGGAGCGGAACGCACATGGCCAAGCAGAAATTCGAGCGCAAGAAGCCGCACGTAAACGTCGGTACGATCGGTCACGTGGATCACGGCAAGACGACTTTGACCGCGGCGATTACGAAGATATTGG
>JBFFGP010000063.1:0-5379 GCA_041557435.1 Candidatus Deferrimicrobiaceae bacterium
AACAAGCCGGTCGACATGACCCGAACGATCCTTAGCGGCCTGTCGCTCAGCCGGCACTTCGTCGACGTGCGCGGGGGAGACAGTTTCGGGAGCAAGAAGCCGGATCCGGAAGGGCTGCTCCGGATCATGGAGGAACGAGGGACCCTCCCTGCGGAAACCCTCATGGTCGGGGACTCGGTCACCGACGTCCTCACCGGGCAGGGGGCCGGAGTCGCCACGTGCGGCGTCACTTACGGTCTCGGCGCGGAAGGGCTCGCCGAATTTTCCCCCGACTTCACCATCGACCGGTTCCCGGAGCTGTTCGAGAGGATCCGCCCGATCCGATAAGGGGGAAATAACGGCAGTGCGTCCACCCGGGTCCTTCCCCATCCAGGCGTTCCTCTTGTTCACCGGGATCGTCCTCGCGTTGCGCCTTTCCACCCACTATCCTTCCGGGTTCCCGCTGCTCCAGCCCGACCTCCTGGGGGCGGCCCTGTTCCTCTATGCCCCTTTTCTCTATTACCGGAAGGGGCGTGCGCCGTCCTGGACACGGCTTGGGGACGCGAAACGGAGTGCGACCCTCTTCCTCGCACTGGGGATGGGAGGGGCTCTGGCGTATCTCCTCGTTTCCGCCCTCCCGCTATCCCCTTTTTCTTCCTCTCACGGAACGGAAGTTACCCTATTCGGCCCATTCGTCATCCGCCAGGCCGTTCTTGTCGCTCTCCCGGAGGAGGTCTTCTTCCGGGGGTACCTGTACGACGTATTCGAGGAAAATGGGTGGGAGCCGATTTTCGCCACATCCCTCCTGTTCGCGGCGGGGCACTTAGCCATCCATGCGTCGGCGTACCGTGCACTCACCTTCTTCCCCGCCCTCCTGTTCGGATGGGGACGGAAGAAATCGGGCAACATCTACGTTCCCGTCTTCCTGCACCTGTTGTTCAACCTGTTTCCTTATCTCCCGGGGGTGCTGGGATGAGTGGCGTGCGTGTGGCGTCCGGCCACCTCTTCTTCTTCTTCGCCTACGACGTGGGCTTCGACATCTCCCTGCCGCAGGCGTCGAGGCTTTCCGAAGCGTCGGAATCGCCGGGGGTAACGGGGCTGCGTTCCATCCCCCAGCACCTGCAGTACCAACCCAAGCCCCTTTTTCTCTCCGCCGGCCCCGTTTCGCTGCGCGCGGGAACGTCGCAGGCCCGCCTGGAGGCCGCCGTCAAGATCTTCGACTTCGGGGCGCTATCCGTCGTGCTCTGCCTTCCCGTTCGCGACATGCCGTGGGAAGAGTACGTACGGACCGCGCTCCTCCTCGCAGGGGAAGAAGGGATCGAGAAGGCCGCGCGCGGGATCGCTTCCCGGCTGTTCGAACGGATCCGCCCTTCCGTAACCCGGCCCGGATTCGCGGACATCGTGGAAGATTACTGCATATGGCACGTCGGCGCATTTGCCCCGGAGATGACCGGATCGCAGGTTCTCGCGAATTTCCCGCAGAACATCGCGAGGCTCCTGACGCTGGAGCAGGGGGCATTCAGCAAGGAGGCGCTCCCCGATATCCTGCGCAAGCCGATCCAGTATTTCGAGAACGATCTGATCCTCTCCGGGTGGGACGCCACCTTCGCATACGACCGCAAATTCCAGGACACGGTAGAGGTCCTCGAGTTCCTGAACGTGCAGATGCTCGAGCTGCGGTTCTTCGACCGCGTCCTGCACGCCGCCATCGACGAGATGGCGGACGAGTTGCCCAAGCGTCGAAAGCTCCTCCCCCTCCTCCACGACCCGTACGAAAAACCCCTGCGGAGACTCTCCGAGATCAAGATGGACGTCTCCATGGTCCGGGAGAGGATCAACAACACCCTCAAGATCGCCGGGGACGCGTATCTTGCCCGCGTGTACGATGAGGTCCGCAGGAAGGTGGACACGGAGAAGTGGGAAGGGACGATCCGGGACCAGCTGAAGACCCTCGAGGATATCTACACGATCCTGAATAACCGGGCCACCGCGGCGCGTTCCGAGATGCTGGAGATGATCATCATTTTGCTGATCGCGCTCGAGATCGTGATGGGCCTGCTCCGCCACTGACGGCGGGAATGCTTTCTGATACTATTCACGCAGACCACCTGGGAGGGGAAACGATGAAGGTACCTGCCATCGACCAGCTCGATCTCTCCGGGAAGCGGACGCTTATCCGCGTCGATTTCAACGTCCCCCTGGACAAGGCCGGGAACATCACCGACGACACTCGGATCAAGGCGGTCCTCCCCACGATCCGGCTTTCCATGGAGATGGGGGCGAAGACGATTCTCCTTTCCCACCTGGGACGCCCCAAGGGGAAGGTGGTCCCCGCGATGAGTCTCTCCCCTGTGGCAAAGCGCCTCTCCTCTCTCCTCGGTACGGAGGTCGCCTTTGTCCCCGACTGTGTCGGGGAGGCGGCGGAGAAGGCCGTGGCATCGATGGGGCCGGGCGACGTCCTCCTCCTGGAAAACGTCCGGTTCCACCCCGGCGAGGAGAAAAACGACGAATCCTTCGGAAAGCAGCTCGCGGCCCTGTGCGACACATATGTGAACGACGCCTTCGCAACCGCCCACCGCGGCCATTCGTCGAACGTCGCCGTCACCCGGTTCGTCAGCGAGAAGGGCGCGGGGCTTCTCATGAAGAACGAGATCGCCTATTTCGAAAAAGCCCTCGTTTCCCCCGCCCGCCCGCTGACTGCGGTGTTCGGGGGAGCCAAGATCTCCGGAAAGATCGAGGCGATCAACAACGTCCTCGGAAAGGTGGACAAGATCCTCCTCGGCGGCGCGATGGCCAACACCTTCTTCGCCGCCCAGGGCTACGAGGTGGGAAATTCCCTCTATGAAGCGGAGATGGTGGAAACCGCCGGCAAGGTGCTCGCAAACGCCGCCAGCCGCAAGGTCAAGTTCTATCTCCCCGTCGACGTCATCGTCGCCGACCGTCTCGACCAACCCTCGACCTGGAAGGCCGTCCCCGCCCAAGAGATCCCCCCCGGGTGGACGGCGGGGGACATCGGGCCGGCCACCTCGCTCCTTTTCAAGGAAGCGATGCAGGACGCGAAGACCATCGTCTGGAACGGGCCGCTCGGGGCGTTCGAGACCGGGGCGTTCGCCAACGGCACCCAATCGATGATGCGGGCCCTGGCGGAGAGCTCCGCGATCACCATCGTCGGGGGCGGCGACACCGATACGGCTCTGCACAAGGCAGGACTGTTTTCGCGGATGTCCTACGTGTCGACCGGCGGCGGCGCGTTCCTCGAACTCCTGGAGGGGAAACGGCTCCCCGGCATCGTGGCACTCGAGGAAAGGTAGGACGGGATCAGCTCCAGTATCCCTTCTTCTTGTGCTCCTCGATTTCCTCCTCGATCATGCGGATGTGCCGGCGCTCCTCCTCGAGGAGCCTCCGGTACATCTCCCGGCCCCTTTCGTCGTTGGCCTCCTCCAAGAACCTCGTGTAGAAATCGATCCCGCTCTTCTCGTGCCTGAGAGCTTCGAGCAGGTTCCTGTTGAAGTGCATCATCTCGGACACGCCGATATAGTCGACTCCGTACTGTCCCTTCCCCTCATCGGGATCTTTCTGTTCGGCCCCCACGAGCTTTTTCCAGAATGATTTCATCGGTCACTCCTTGCGGCATCTTCCCCGGCAGACGAAAGAGCGCTCTCCTTTTCCATTGTATAATCGTGCCGGGAGCCGTATCAAAGTCTTTTCCCATGCCGCCCCCGAAAGGAACGCCAGGATGACCCGTGGCTCTCCCGAATCCCGCGTCCAGGAACTGAGGCGCAGGATCCGGTACCACAACGAGCGCTACTACCGGGATGACGCTCCCGAGATTTCCGATGCCGACTACGATGCCCTGTTCCGGGAGCTTCAGCGGCTCGAGGAGGCCCACCCCGAACTTTTCGACCTCGAATCGCCCACGCAACGGGTGGGAGCCGAACCGGTGGAGTCCTTCGGGACGGTGGTTCGGGAAATTCCCATGCTGTCGCTCCAGAACGCTTTCGGCGAGGACGAACTGAGAGACTTCGACGTCCGGGTCAAGCGGCACCTGGAAAGCAAGGGAATACCGGGAGGCGGGGGCCGCATCGACCATTTCGGGTACACCGCCGAGGTAAAGATCGACGGGGTGGCGGTCGAGCTCACCTACGAAAAGGGAAGGTTCGTCCGGGGAGCCACGCGGGGAGACGGCACACGGGGCGAGGACGTGACGGGAAACCTTCTGACGATTCCGGACATCCCGCTCACCATACCACGGAGCCCCTCCGCCGGGCCCATTCCCGAAGTTCTGGACGTGCGCGGCGAGATCTACATGGAGAAGAAGGAATTCCTCGCATTGAACCGCGGGAGGGAACGACTGGGAGAGCCGATCTTCGCAAATCCGAGAAATGCGGCGGCCGGGTCGGTCCGCCAGCTCGACCCGCAGGTTACCGCGAGCCGTCGCCTGAGGCTGTGGGTCTACGGGGTCGGCCGGATCGATCCGGGCGCCTCCGATCTCCCGTCTATTGAGCCATTTCTCTTCGACACCCACACGGAAGAGCTCGACAGACTCGCCTCCTGGGGTTTTGCGGTCAACCGGGATTGGACAAGGGGATATCTCCCCGAAGAGAAGCGCCATGATCCTGCGGACCGCCATTACTTCGACGATCCGCTCCCCATTGAAGGGGTGATTGCGTTTTACCGGGAGGTGGAAGGGAAAAAGGATTCCCTGCCTTACGAGATCGACGGCATCGTGGCGAAGGTCAACGAACTCGGCGTCCAGCAAGAGCTCGGAGAGGTCTCGCGCTCTCCTCGATGGGCGATCGCGGCGAAGTTCTCGCCCGACCGGGCGGAAACCACGGTAGAGGAGATCGTTGTGAGCGTCGGACGGACGGGGACCTTGACCCCCGTCGCGATCCTGTCCCCGGTGACCGTCCGGGGAGTGAAGGTCCGGCGGGCCACGCTGCACAACCAGGACAATATCGACACCAAGGACATCCGTGTGGGGGACCGGGTCGTGGTCCAGCGGGCGGGGGACGTCATTCCCGAGGTGGTGGAATCCCTCTCCGCGAAGCGCGGGGAGCCGGGCCGGGAAAAGCAGTTCCGGATGCCCGACCGGTGCCCGATCTGCGGCTCTCCCGTCGCGCGCGTGCCGGGCGAGGCGGCCCATCGCTGCACGGGAAAGGATTGCGTGGCACGACGCAAGGAGTCGCTCCGCCACTTCGTCTCGAAGAACGCCATGGACATCGAGGGGCTCGGCCCCAAAGTTCTCTCCTTGCTGGTGGACGAGGGCCTGGTCGCCGAGCCGGCGGACCTGTACCGACTGGATCGTGATACGCTGGCAGGGCTTGCGCGCCTGGGAGAGAAGTCCGCCGACAACCTCGTTCGCGCGATCGGGCGGAGCCGAACCCCCACGCTGGGCCGCTT
>JBFFGP010000064.1:0-5344 GCA_041557435.1 Candidatus Deferrimicrobiaceae bacterium
AGCACCGCGGACGGAACGCGAAGCAGTTTGGGATGGACCTTCGGCTCCTTCTCGTAGACATCCAGCCCCGCCGCGAATATCCATCCCTCGGCAAGCGCCTCCGCAAGCGCCGCCTCGTCGACGATCCCCCCGCGAGCGATGTTCACCAGGACCGCCTCCTTTTTCATCTTTCGCAGGCGGTCCCGGTCGATCATCCCCCGTGTTTCAGGGGAGAGCGGGACGGAGATCACGACGAAATCGCTGCCGGACAGCAGGTCGTCGAGTCCCGCGTACTGCGCCCGGAGGGCGTTCTCCCGCTCCCGCGGGAGACGGTTGCGGCTATGGTAGAAGACCCGCATCTCGAACCCCCGCGCGCGCGCGGCGATGGCGCTGCCGATCTTGCCCATCCCGACGATCCCCAGCGTCCTCCCGAACACCGGGACGCCCAGGAACCCCCATGGGTCCCACGCGCTGAACTTCCCCGCCCGCAGGAACCGCTCCGACTCCGAGAACCTGCGCGCTGCCCCTATCAGGAGCCCGAACCCGAGATCCGCGGTCGCCTCGGTCAGAACGTCGGGCGTATTGCACACGCGGATTCTCCTCCGCGTCGCCTCAGACACATCGATGTTGTTGACCCCCACGGCGAAGTTGGAGACAACCCGCAGCGTCTTCCCCGCGGCGTCCATGAGGGCGGCGTCGATCCGATCCTCCAACGTGCAGAGGATTCCGACGGCCCCGCGGACCTTGCCCATAAGGTCCTTTCGGGGCATCGGTCCGTCGCGAGTCGGCAAAATCGCCGTCGCCTCCTTTCCGATCCTCGAAAGGGAAACTCCCGGCAACCTTCGCGTGATCACCACCTTCGGTCTGTCAGCCATCGCGATGCCTCCCCCCTCTCTCCCAAAGCGGTTTCATTATACCGACACATCGGTCCGGCGACCATTCCGGGAGCCTTCGGGGTGCACCCTTTCCCGGTGTACGGAGCACCGGGCATCAAATCGTTTGGGAACCTCCCCACTCGGATCTTTCTTGCTCTTGAAATAACGGGTCGCCGATGCGATGTTGGCGTTGGGAAGGTGACCGCGCAGGGAGGATATATGAGATGCAAAGGCCTCCCGCGGGGGGCGGACGGCGATTCCGCGTCTTCGCTAGGCGGGGAACTCGACTCCGTAGAAGAGCGCCTCCGAGCGCATGGCGTCGATTGCGTCCGGGAGAGGTTCCGCCTCCCCTCCCGCCCCGAGCTCTCCCCGTCCATGGGGTTCCTGGCCTGCGCGGGGGGGGGGTTCCTTCTGGCCGCAGGAAGCCCGACGGTCTCCTTTCTGGTTTCCGTCGCCGGGGCAACGCTTCTTCTGCTCGACGCCTACGGGTTCTCCCCTGCCTCCTGGCTGGGCCCCAAGGAGACGCGCTCCGTCCTGGTCGTCCGGGGGACTCCCTCGAACGAGAAACGGAAAGCTCTTTTCTTCGGGCTGCCCCTCCGATGCCTGCTGACGGCGACCGGCTACTTTTCCCGGAGAGAGATGCTGCGCAGGGCTTCCTTCGCGGGAGGCCTGGTTCTCGCCTTCCTCTTCTGCGCGGTTTCCGGCAGCGTCCTCCTTTTCCTTCTGCCCTCACTTCCCTCGTTCGGGGTCATCGTCGGGATCGCCATGCTCGTTCTCTCGGCGACAGAATGGGTATGGCCGACGACGGGAAACGGGCCGCAAAACCTGGCTGTCTCCTGGGCCGACCGACTGGCCGAGCCTCAGGAGACCGCCTTCCGCCCGTTCGTTCTCGTCTACTCGGGGGATGGATCGGAGGTCAAATATTTCCTCGCCAGATACCGCGGACCTCTCTTTCGCGGGTACGGGGTGTTCCTCGAGTTCTCCCCGAAAGCCGAAGGACCGCCCGTGGCAAGTGTGGGGGAAGGACCCTTCCTCCCCTACCGGGTGGATCCCGCGCTTTTCTCCCACATTCGGGAGGCGGGCAAGGCAAACGGCGTTCCCTCCGCATGGACCGTCACGCTCCGGTACAGATCCCCCGGGCTGTTCGCGATGGCTCGGGGATTCCGCGCGGTCACCGTCTTTCGCCGGGAGTCACCCCCTGCGCCGGAGATCTCTTTCTCGGGGGAAACGGCCCTCGCCTGGGCCTTAGGGGTAGCCGCGAAGGCCACCGGTCCCGGAACTCTTCCGAATTTGACAGAGAAGGGGGAATAGGTATAATTTTATGTTTTCCTTCGACCTTTTCACCAATTCACGCTACCGGGAGGACGAGATATGGCCGTAAAAGTCGGGATCAACGGTTTTGGACGGATCGGACGTCTTTTCTTCCGCGCGGCATACAAGGACCCCGCGCTGGACATCGTTGCCGTAAACGACATCACCGACGCGAAAACGCTTGCCCACCTCCTGAAGTACGACTCCGTGCACGGGCGGTTCGACGAGGCGGTCGAGGTCCGGGGCGACGGGCTCGTCGTGGCCGGGAAGGAGATCAAGGTCTTCGCAGCGAAAGATCCTTCCGAGCTTCCGTGGAAGAAGCTCGGGGTGCGGGTGGTCATCGAGTCCACCGGAAAGTTCACCGACCGGGAGGGGGCGGAAAAGCACATCAAGGCGGGCGCGGAACGGGTGATCATCTCGGCGCCGGCCAAGAATCCCGACGCCACCTTCGTAATGGGGGTGAACGAGAAGACGTTCGACCCGGCCAAGCACAGGATCATCTCCAACGCCTCCTGCACGACCAACTGCCTTGCGCCTGTCGCGAAGGTGCTTCTCGACGCCTTTGGTATCGAGCGGGGACTCATGACCACGATCCACGCGTACACCAACGACCAGCGGATCCTCGACCTTCCGCACAAGGACCTGCGCCGGGCCCGCGCGGCAGGGATGTCCCTGATCCCGACCACCACCGGCGCCGCGAAGGCGGTGGCCCTCGTGATCCCGGAACTGAAGGGGAAACTCGACGGAGGGGCGATCCGTGTACCCACCGCGAACGTGTCGCTCGTCGACCTCACCGTCGAACTCTCCAAGACAGCGACTGCCGAGGAGATAAACGCCGCCATGAAAAAGGCGGCGGAAGGGCCGTTGAAGGGAATTCTTCAGTACGTCGACCAACCGCTGGTGTCCATCGACTTCAACCATTCTTCCTACTCCTCGGAGTTCGATGCCCTCTCCACAAAGGTGATCGAGGGAAAGATGGCGAAGGTGCTGGCCTGGTACGACAACGAGTGGGGGTACTCCTGCCGTACGGTGGACCTCGCCAAGTACGTGGAAGGAGCAGCGTAGAGGGATGCGAGTCCCCGTTATCGCCGGCAACTGGAAGATGTACAAGACCGCGGACGAAGCAGCGGCCTTCGTCCGGGAGTTTCTCCTCCTCGTTCGGGACGCAGGCGACGTGGAGATCGTCCTCGCGCCGCCTTTTTCCTCGTTGGCCGCCGTCTCGGCCCTGACGCGCGGCACGAAGGTCGGCGTGGCGTCGCAGAACGTCCACTTTGCCGAGGAGGGGGCGTACACGGGGGAGGTCTCCCCCCGGATGGTGCGGGACACGGGGGCCGCCTACGCCATCGTCGGGCATTCGGAGCGGCGGCAATATTTCGCGGAGACCGATGAACTGGTGAACCGCAAGGTCCGGGCGGCTCTCGCCGCGGGGCTCGTTCCGATCCTGTGCCTGGGGGAAATCTTGGCCGAACGCGAGTCGGGCCGCACGATCGAGGTGGTGGAGCGGCAGATTCACGCCGGGCTCGCGGAGGTGCCGCCGTCGGTCGCGGGCAGGATTCTCGTGGCATACGAGCCCGTTTGGGCCATCGGGACGGGGAAGACGGCGACGCCCGAGCAGGCGCAGGAGGTTCACGCCTTCCTCCGTGGTACACTGAAAAAGATGTGGGGAGACGCGGCCGGGAACTCGGTGCGGATCCTCTACGGAGGGTCCGTCAAACCGGAGAACATCGCCGAGTTGATGGGCCGGGAGGACATCGACGGAGCACTTGTCGGCGGGGCAAGTCTTGCCGCAGGCTCGTTCGCGAAAATCGTGAAGTTCTGACAACGGAGGAACCGTAAAGCGCAATGTATACTCTGGTCGTAGTCCTGCACATCGTGGTGTCCCTGGCCTTGATCCTCATCATTCTCCTGCAGACGGGGAAGGGGGCCGACATCGGGGCCGTCTTCGGCGGCGGCTCCTCCCAGACCCTGTTCGGGTCGAGCGGGCCCACCAGTTTCCTGAGCAAGATGACGGCCGCGGCCGCGGTCGTCTTCATGCTGACGTCCCTCTTTCTTGCGTATTTTTCGGGGAGCAGGCCCGCCTCCAGCATCATGAAGGGCGGAACGCCAGCGCAGACGATGCCGGGGCCGGTCGGCCAACCCGCGGTGCCCCCGTTGCCTCAGGGTACTCCCGCTGCACCCGGGAAGTGATCGCGGCTTCCTAAGAACCGGGACGTTCCTAAGAACTCTTCCTCCCCTGCGTCGTGCACCCGGCTGGGAGGACGCCGGTGACCGGGGACCCAGGCTCGCCGGCCTCCAGATATCCATTCCCTCAGATGCCGGCATTCGAGGGCCGCTGCATCCCCGCCAGCTTCGTTGCCCTCCCTCACCGTACCACGGCGGGTACGCCTCGGTCGGGCGCCTCGCCGGACGGGGCGCATCGACCCTCTCGGTGCACGGCCTCTTCCGGAACGGACCTCTGAAGGCCGGAGGGATTCCGCATCGGCTACGCGAGCGACCTCCAACCGCTCGCTGCCGGTTCCGCTCTACGTAAATACTTCCTCGCTCCACAGGCCGCCTCGTCGACCTCCCCGCATCGCCAAGGGTCCCCGAGACAACGCCACTATTGAAGGGCGCACGATCGCAGCGCACGACGCAGGGGATTCCCCGGAGGCGAAGCCGCAACCGGCGCCATCCGGGGGGCGCAAATCTGATGCGCACGTGTCCGCGGCGCGCGCTGCTTGCCTTTATCTCGCCTTCCGTATCTCCTGCGTCAGCTGGTGTGCCCGCCTGGCCGGATCGGGAATCCGGTAGCGGGAACAGAGGGCGAGCACGAGGGAAATCGATGACTCCCGGTCCGCCAGGTGCCCGGGCGACACGAAGACCGGCTTTACGCCCGCCCTCGTCCGGACGGCGGCCCCGACGGTCTCCCCCTCCAGCATGAAGGGGGCCGTGTCACCTTTTCGCGGCCCGGGGTTCTCATACTCCCCCACGAGCCTTTTTTTAGCGCATCCGATGCTCGGTACGGAGAGGACGATTCCCATGTGAGAGGCGATGCCGAGCCGGCGCGGGTGAGCGGCCCCGTGACCGTCGAAGAGCATGACGTCGGGCCGGCGGGCGAGCTTCCTCCACGCGGACACGACTGCCGGTCCCTCGCGGAAAGTGAGATATCCGGGCACGTAGGGGAACCGGACGCGCCGGAT
>JBFFGP010000065.1:0-5301 GCA_041557435.1 Candidatus Deferrimicrobiaceae bacterium
CTGGCCCTCAAGGGCGCCCTGGTCCTTACCGCGCCCGCGTGGATCCCCTGGATGATCCTCTCCGGGAAGCGAAGGAAGAATTTTACGGACCGTCTTGGGGTTTCCCTCGACCGTATCCCCCCTCCGAGGGGGCGTCGCAGGATTTGGATCCATGCGGTCTCGGTGGGGGAAACCCTCTCGGCGGTTCCCCTTGTCCGTATGCTCGGGGAAAAGCTTCCCTCCACGGAACTCTTCTTCTCCACGGTGACGCTGACAGGGCAGGAGGTGGCAAGGAAAACGCTTGACGGTCTGGTCGAGACGACATTCTTTTTCCCTTTCGACCTTCCCGGGGTTTCCGGGAAATTCCTCGACAGGGTCCGCCCGGACGTCGTGGCGATCCTCGAAACGGAGATCTGGCCGAATTTCCTCGGGGAATGCGCAAGGCGCAGGGTCCCCGTGATCATCCTGAACGGGAGGATCTCGGAGCGATCGTTCCGCGGGTACGGCCGGATGCGTTCCTTCTTCGCGGGGGTCCTCTCATGCCTGTCCGCCGTCGCCACGCAGACGGAGGAGGACGCCCGCCGGATCGTCGCCCTCGGCGCCGATTCGGATAGAGTTACGGTCACCGGGAACATGAAGTTCGATGTGGCTCCTCCCCCGGAGACCGTGACTCCCTTTCTCTCCTGGCTGCGGGAAGAGAGGGAAAGGGGCGGCTTGTGGTTCGTCGCCGGGTCGACCCACGAGGGAGAGGAAGAGGCGGTGTTGTCCGCGTTCGGCGAGGCGCGATCGGTCAACCGCTCGGTTCGCCTCCTTCTTGCCCCGCGGCACCCCGAGAGGTTCGATGCCGTGGCGCAGATGTGCGGCCGCCGGGGTTGGCAGGTGACGAGAAAGTCGGAGATTGCAGGGGAGGTGAGGGAAGATCCCGCCCCGGTCGTTCTCCTGGACACCGTAGGGGAGCTTTTGGCCGCGTATTCCTCCGCGGACATCGCCTTCGTCGGGGGTAGTCTTGTGCCCAAGGGGGGGCACAACATCCTCGAGCCCGCCCTGTTCGGGGTCCCGACCATAACCGGGACGCACATGCACAATTTCCGGGAAATCACCGAGATATTCACACGCGGGGAGGCGGTGATTACGGTGCAGGACGGCGAGGACCTCTCCCGGCTGCTCCTGGAGTGGGCGACCGACCCATCCCCCTTCGCGGAAGTGGGGAGACGCGCCCGGGGTTTGCTGGAGAGCTTTCGGGGCGCCACCGCGAGAAACGCCGCGCTCGTGGCCCGCGAACTCTCGCGGCGTGCGGGGGGAGCGCCGTGCTAGGGGGTGTCGCCCGGTTGAGGAGGACCCTCTACCGAGCGGGGATTCTCCGGTCCGCATCCCTCCCCCGTCCCGTGGTGAGTGTGGGGAATCTGACCGTGGGAGGCTCGGGAAAGACCCCTCACGTGCAGTTCCTTGCCGGATGGCTTTCCGGGAAGGGATTGCGGATCGCCATCCTGAGTCGGGGGTACGGACGGAAAACCAGCGGTGTCGTGTGGGCGTCCGGGGGGCGGCGGGGCGCGACGAACGTCGACCGAGGACCCTCCGCTGCGGACCGTGTGGGGGATGAACCGGCCCTCCTCGCGTCGTCCCTCCCCGGCGTTCCCGTGCTCGTCGGAGAATCCCGGTTTGCCGCGGGAACGGAATGTCTCCGGGCCCAGGACGTCGATGCGTTCCTCCTCGATGACGGTTTCCAGCACCTTGGCCTTCGGCGGGATGCCGACATATTGCTGGTCGATGCCCTTCGGGGGCTGGGGAACCGATGGACCCTTCCGTTCGGACCGCTGCGGGAACCCACGGAGCACGCCCGCTTCGCGGACGCCCTGATCGTCACCCGGTGCGAAACCACGGAACACGGGGAACGGATGGCCGGAGCCATACCGTTTCCTTCGACAAGGCCCATTGCTTTTACCCGTCTCGTGCCCAGGGGGCTCGTGGATATCGACGGCGTGGATATCCCGATGCCCGGGGAGCCCCGAGAGATAGTGGCTTTTTCCGGTATTGCGCAAAACGACCAGTTCGAACATTCCCTCCGTACCTCCGGCTTTCTCGTGCGGCGGTTTTTCGGATTCCCGGACCACCATCGATATCGACGAGCAGACCTCGAGAGAATACGTGCCGCATCCGACGGGCTGCCCGTCGTCACGACCGAAAAGGATCTGGTCCGGCTACCTTCCGAGGCGCCTTTTCCCGTAGCGGGGTTCCGCGTGGGGGTGGAGTTTCTGTCCGGGTGGGAAGACCTGTCCCGTCTCCTCCTGGAACGTATCGGGCGGCGAGAGGAACGATGAGGGAAAAGGCATACCGGGCGGCGCTTGCGCTGATGGAGGCGGTCCCGCTTCGGATACGGGCAGCCCTGTTCGAACTGGTGATGTTGATTGTCTGGGCGATCGATGCGAAGCACCGGAAAATAGGGCGGATCAACCTGCGGATCGCTTTCCCGGAGATGGAGGATCGGGAGGCAGCCCGGATCATCCGGCTCTGCTACCTTCGGATCGGGACCGCGGCGGCCGAGTTTGTCCATATCCCGAAGATGGACGCGAAATACATCGAGGAGCACATCCGTATCGAAGGGATCGAGCATATCCGGCGAAGCGAACGGGAGAAGGGATCAGGAGTGCTCGCAATGACGGGACACTTCGGAAACTGGGAAATTGCCTCGCATGCGTACGGAGCGGTAATCGCCCCCACGGCGTTCATCGTGCGGCCGATAGCGGATCCGGCCTGGGACCGGATCGTTACGGAACGGAGGGAGCGAAGCGGGAATCGGGTGATCCGGAAGTTCGAATCCGCGAAGGAGGTGATGCGGGAGATCCGCAGGGGGACGATGGTCGGGATCCTGATCGATCAGAACGTGTTCCGGGAAAAGGGGGTGCTGGTCGACTTCTTCACGAAAAAGGCGTACACGACCGACGGGATCGCCCGGATGGCTCTCGCTCTCCGTACGAACATCCACCCGGGATTCATCTTCCGGGATCCGGAGAGGAAGTTCCATCATACCTTGAGATTCGGGCCGGCGGTTCCGATGGATCCGGAAGCGCCGCGGGAGGAGGAAGTGCTCCGCCTTACGCGCCGGTGCAACGAGGAGCTGGAAAACGTGATCCGGGAAGACCCCACCCAGTGGCTCTGGTTTCACCGGCGGTGGAAGACAAGGCCGCCGGGGGAACCGGACCTGTACCGGGAGGTACGATGACGGGGATCGTTTTTCTCGACCGGGACGGCACGCTGATCGAAGAGGTGGGGTATCTGGCCGACCCCCGGGAGGTGAGGGAGATCCAGGGGGCGGCGGAGTCTCTCCTTCGCCTCCGGGAGGGAGGTTTCGCCCTCGCGGTCGTCTCCAACCAGGCGGGGCTTGCCAGGGGCAGGTTCGGGGAAGACCAGATGGAGGCGGTGCACCAATCGTTTGTCGGCCTTTTCCGTGCAAAGGGTGTCGAATTCGACGCGGTAGAGTACTGTCCCCACCATCCTGGCGGGTCGGTACAGAAATACCGCACCGCTTGCGACTGCAGGAAACCGTCGACCGGGATGGCGGAAAAGGTGCTGGCGGCTCTGAGGATGCCGGCCTCGTATACGATGTTGATCGTGGGTGATAAAATGACCGACGTGCTGATGGGCCGCAACTTGCGGGCGAACACCATTCTCGTTGCCACAGGATACGGGGAACCGGAGCGCGCGGAGGGAGAGAGGCGCGGCCTGAAGCCGGATATGTTCCTCCCCAGCATCCGGGAGGCGGCGGAGTGGATCCTGTCGGGAGGGAAGTAGGATGATCGGGCCGAACATCCTGGGGGGCAGGGAAAGGCGGTACGCTTTTCTTCTCGCCTCCGCCGCATTTCTGGTTTTCTTTGCCGGTTGTTACCGCACGGCGCGCATGCCCAAACAGGAGGGCGCATCCCCGGCCGCGGCAAGCGGCGCCTCGGAAACGGAGGCGACGCGCGTGGAGGGAACCGTTCCCTCCCCCACGCAGACGGTACAACGCACCCCGTCCGAGGAGCCCCCTCCTTTCCCTCCGGCGGCATCCGAGCAGGTGACGGCTCCGGAAGGATCCATTCCGGAATCCCCTCCGGATTCCTCTCCGATGTCCGCCGGAGAACCAACGGTTGCGGAAGGGGAGACCGCGACCGTGTTGCAGCCGGAGGAGACCGAGATACGAAAGGGAGGGGTCTCAAGGGAAGAGGCAGCCGGGAAAGGGGCCGTTGGGGAAGAGATGACTGGAAAAGAGGCAACCGGGGGAAAGGCAACTGGAGACGAGGCAACTGTGGAAGAGGGAGTTGGGGAAAAGGTAACTGTCGCGGCCGTTCCGCCGCCCGAGCCGCCGTCTCCTCCGACCTCCCTGCCGCCCTCCCCTCCACCCCCAACGGAGGCGGACAGGGGGAGGGTGGTCATCGCAAGGCTGCCG
The DNA here is from genome assembly GCA_041557435.1 of Candidatus Deferrimicrobiaceae bacterium. Lineage (GTDB taxonomy): Bacteria > Desulfobacterota > Deferrimicrobia > Deferrimicrobiales > Deferrimicrobiaceae > JBFFGP01. The sequence goes on from JBFFGP010000065.1 coordinate 4,403, forward strand.
GAGGAGAGGGCGTTTCCGCAGGATGGGCCGCTCTGGGCGAGAGGAAGGGAAGAACTTGCCTACAAGGTGGAGTTTTTGGGACTCACCATGGGGTATGCCCGGTTCACTTTCCTGGGGAAGGTGCTGCTGTCGGGGAAGGAGGCGTATCACCTCCGCGTGCGTGCATGGACCACGGGTCTTCTCTCGTTAATGTTTTCGGCCGACGACACGATCGACTATTATCTGGATGTACATTCGATGGCGCCCCTTCGCCAGGAGGTAACGAGGAGCAGGAAAGAGGACCAAGTGGTCACCTTCGACCAGGAAAACGGAACGATCGTCTACCGGTACAAAAAGAACGGCAAGCTGCGGAAGAAGGTCGACGTCGTGCCCAACGTGTACGATCCCGTCTCGGTGGCATACTACTACCGCACGCGGCAACTGGAGGGCGGAGAGAAAGAGCAGTCGATGTATGCGGGGCGGAAAATTTATGCGGTTTCCGCCAAGCCCGTGGGCGTCGAACGGATACGAACGGATCGGGGAGAATTCGACACGATCATCATCCAGCCCGTGCTCCGGAGGGAAGGAAAGGTCAAGGATAAGAGGAAGATTAGCATGCGGATGTGGATGACGAGGGACGAGCGCCACGTTCCCGTTAGGCTGTATGCGAAGTTCAAGAAGATACGAATCTGGACGCTGGTGGGGGAACTGCTGCCCGATCGGCAGGGAGGGTAGACCATGGACGAAGAATTGCTGGAAATCCTGGCTTGCCCGAAGTGCAAGGGGGCGCTCAAGCTGACTCCGGAAGAGTCCGAACTCCGGTGCGAGACGTGCCGCCTGGGCTACCGCATCGACGACGGGATTCCCATTCTCCTCATCGACGAAGCGTTCCCCTATGAATGATGCCGGATTCATCGCCC
>JBFFGP010000066.1:0-5204 GCA_041557435.1 Candidatus Deferrimicrobiaceae bacterium
ACTCGGGAGGCTGCTCCTCGAACCGCTCCCAGCAGAGGAAACTGACCACCCTTGCGGATACCCCGTTCGCCTCCAGAAGTTTCGCGGCGTCCAAGGCCACGTGCACCTCCGAGCCGGAGGCAAGAAGAATCACTGCGGGATGCCCGTCCCCCCCTTCTTTGAGGATGTATGCGCCGCGGAAGACGTTTCCTTCCCGGTACACGTCCTCCGGGGGAAGAACCGGTACGTTCTGCCGGGTGAGCGCGATCGCGGAAGGCCCCGCGGTTCGCTCCATCGCCATCCTCCAGGCCGCGGCCGTCTCGTTGGCTTCGGCGGGCCGTAAGACGTACAGGTTCGGGATCGCCCTTAGGGACGGCAGGTGTTCGATCGGCTGGTGGGTGGGCCCGTCCTCGCCCAGCCCCACGGAGTCATGGGTGAAGACGTAGATCGTCCGCACACCCGTGAGAGCTGCCAGGCGGACGGCCCCCCGCATATAATCGGAAAAGATGAGAAAAGTGGCCCCGTAGGGGATCACCCCCCCGTGGCGGGCCATTCCCGTCAGGATTGCCCCCATCCCGTGCTCGCGCACTCCGAAGTGGAAATTCCTCCCCCCCTTCGGGGAGTCCGGGAGGAACTCTCCGCCTTCCTTGATCAGCGTTTCCGTTGAAGGGGCGAGATCGGCCGACCCCCCGACCAGTTCGGGAACGGTTCGGGCGACCGCGTTGATCACCTTCCCCGACGCCTTTCGCGTGGCAACCGGACCGGCCTCGGGAGAAAATGACGGGAGATCCTTCTCCCACCCCTCCGGGAGGTCCCCCCACATGACCCTCTCCCATTCCATCGCAAGATCGGGGTGCGCTTTCATGTATTCCGCCATCTTCAGACGCCACGCACGCTCCAGGGTTTCCCCGCGGGGCACCGCTTCCCGGAAGTGCGAAAGGACGTCGTCGGGCACGAAAAAGTCCGGCTCCTTCGGCCAGCCAAGCGCCTCCTTGGTCAGGGCGACTTCCTTTTCCCCAAGGGGGGCGCCGTGGGCTTCCGCCGTGTCCTGCTTGTTCGGGCTGCCGAAAGCGATGTTGGTCCGGACGATCACGAGCGTCGGGGCCGCACGCGTAGAAAATGCCGCCTCGATAGCACCGGACATCCCCTCGAGGTCGGTGTTCCCGTCCGCAACCGAGAGGACCTTCCAGCCGTAGGAGCGGAACCGGCCGGCGACGTCCTCGCGGAACGCCAGGTCGGTCGACCCCTCGATCGTGATCCGGTTGTCGTCGTAGAAAGCTACGAGGCCTTCTAATCGGTGGAAGCCGGCAAGCGACGCTGCTTCCGACGCAATCCCCTCCATGAGGTCCCCGTCGGAGCAAAGCGCAACGATCCGGTGCGATACGATTTCGTGCCCGGGGCGGTTGAACCGGTGTTCCAGCAATCGCGAAGCCATTGCCATACCCACGGCATTCGATATCCCCTGTCCCAGAGGCCCTGTGCTCACCTCGACGCCGGGCGTGTGCCCTGCCTCCGGGTGCCCAGGTGTCTTGCTCCCCCACTGGCGGAACGCCTTGACCTCCTCAAGCGGGAGATCGAACCCGGTGAGATACAGCAGGGAGTACAGGAGCATCGACGCGTGCCCGCAGGAGAGGACGAACCGGTCCCTGCCGGGCCAATCGGGGTTCCTCGGGTTGAACCGGAGGTATTTCGTCCAGAGAAGATAGGATAGGGGGGCAAGCGCCATGGGGGTTCCGGGATGGCCGGATTTCGCCTTCTGCACCCCGTCAACGGAGAGAAACCGGATGGCATTGATCGAACGCCAGGTGAGAGAACCGTAGTCCACGAGAATGCCCTCCGAGCAGTTAGTGGAACGGGATCCGGGTATCTCCCCGCAAACCCCCTTAGGCAGGGCCTCCTGCCTTAAGAGGGGGGGAGACTACCCCCCCTGCTGCGCCTGCAGTTTCTCGTTGGGACGGATTTCCAGCTGAACGCGCCGGTTGAGCTGCCGCCCCTCCGGGGTCGAGTTGTCGGCGATCGGATCCGTCTCCCCGTACCCACGGACACTGAGCCTCACCGGGGGCACGCCGCTTCGGAGCAGGACATCTTGCACCCGCATCGCACGGCGTTCGCTCAACCCCTGGTTGTATTCATGCGATCCGGTGGAGTCGGTGTGCCCCTCAACGGTGACGTAGGTGTCCGGGTATTTGATCAGCACGTCGGCTGCCGTCACCAGGGAGTTTTGCGCCTCGGGCTTTACCTGGTCCTTGTCGACGTCAAAGAGGATCCCCGAAGGGAGGGCGACGTACAGCCTGTCCCCCTGCCGCACCACATCGGCTTCCGGAATGCGCCGCTTCATCTCCGCGGCCTGGCGATCGAGGTAGTTGCCGATCGCCCCGCCGACCACGGCTCCCGTTACGCCCCCGATCAGCGCCCCGCGGCCGGCCCGTTTCTTCCCCCCGATGAGCGCCCCGGTCCCCGCCCCCACGGCGGCACCCGCCAAAGCGCCGATCGCGGTCCTCTTGTACTCGGTGGTCCCGTCGGGGTTGGTGGCACACCCGGCAGGCAGGATCAGGAGGACTGCTAGCGAGGCGCCTATTACCCGATACATCCGTTTTCTCATCGTTTCCCCCTATTGGCAGAATATCGCTTCTGTGATGGGAATCCGTTCCGGACGGATTCACGCAGAACATCCTCTGTTTTGCGTTTTCTCATCGAATCCTTGCGCTCACGGCAGGTTTTCCATCGGCTGTTCTCCCGGCGCGGAGGAAAATGCCTTGCGCCCCGTTACGACTCCCCTTCGCTCCGTACGATGATACTCCGCTCGTTCCGTTTCCGGAAGCGGCAAGAGAGGAAGAGGTTGCAAGGAAGTTCCAGCGAAATACGGCCTCCTTCCGCAGTTCATGGGATAATTCGGAGGGAGCAAGCGACTTTCGGGGAGGGGAGCGTTGAAAATCCGTGTCATCTGCTATGAGGGATACCGCGCGGAGGAAACCCCCAGGGCATTTTACCTCGGCGAGCGGCGGATCGAGGTCAAGTCCGTTATAGATCGGTGGAGGGGAGAGGATCACGAGTACATTAAGTTCTACGCCTCGGACGGATACCGGTATATCCTCCGGTTCGATCGCAACGCGGACGAATGGGAGATCCACCTGACGGAAGCGGGACGGACGGGAGGGCGGTAACGCTTGGGATCATAAGATTCGCCCGAGAATGGTTTCCCTATTCCCGCCCGCGACCCCTCGGATCCTTGGGGGTCCGGTAGGCGGGGACACTCCTTTATTTCTCGTCGAATGAAACAGGAGTGTCCCCGTTCAACAGGAGTGTCCCGCCAAAAGGTACAACTCCGGCGAGCGGAACCGGCAGCGAGCGGACGAAGGTCGCGAGCGTAGCTTAAGAGGAAGCCCCCCGCGAGCACCTGGCCCCGGAGGTCACTCACGGAACCGCCATCCTCCCGATGACCGGCATCAGGAATTGGAACAGACCGAAATACCACGAGAGCCGGAAGGTTTGCCGTCCGGAGACACACCCAGGGCGATCCCGACCAGCGTGTGTTATCCCCCCATCCCCGGGCAGATAACCGAGAAAGCGGTCCTCCTACTTCCCCTCACGGATCGATTCCAGCGCAGCCAGGATCTCCTCGATGTCCATCCGGACGGTGTGGTCGGGATCCGCCACTCCCGCGCGGACCACCCCCTGCCCGTCGAGGACGTAGGTGGCGGGGACGGGAAGCTCCCACCGGCCTTCCCCGTTGTATTTTTCCAGGTTGATCCCGAACTTGTCCCGGTAGAGTTCCTTGATCTCCTGCGGGACCGCGAACCAGAGGCGGTACTTCTTGAGCACTTCGCTCGTGGCGTCGCTCACCACGTCGATCGGGATGTCGTGCTTTTCCGCTATTGTCAGGGTGTAGTCGGGAAGTTCGGGGCTTACGGCGATCAGGTCCGCCCCGAGGGACCGGATTTGCGGTAGTGCCTTGGCCAGAGCTGCCAGCTCCAGGTTGCAGTACGGTCACCACTCTCCGCGGTAGAACGAGAGTACGACCGGACCCGCGGCAAGGCGGTCGGCAAGACGTACGGTCTTCCCCACCTGGTTGGGGAGGGTGAAATCGGGCGCCCTCTCCCCGATATTTAACCCTGCCGCCCCGGTAGCACGGACGCTCTCGACCCCCCGCTTCATCGTCGCCGCGATCTCCGGGGGAATCTGCCTTCCCGCCTTGAACTGCGCGATCTGTTCCGAAAGTTTCATGGGTCCTGCCCTCCTTGTGGGGTCTCTCCCGCATTGGTGGGATGCCGGGAAGTACCCGACGATTCCTGACCCGCGCGGGAACGTTAGATCCTCCTCCCTTCGGAAAATTCTTCTCCGGAAGGGAGGGGATTCCCAGTCCGTGGTACCATTTTTTTTACCACCGATACGTGGAGGGGACCATGGGAAAGAAGACCGCCGACAGCTTCGGCGCCTTGGTGAGCATGACGGTCGGGAAACGAGCCTATGAAATCTTTCTCCTCGATGCTCTCGAGAAACGGGGGGTGGGAAAGGTCTCCCGCCTGCCCATGTCCCTCAAGGTACTCCTGGAAAACCTGATTCGCCACGAGGACGGCATATCCGTGCGCTCCGAAGACGTCGCGGCCCTGGCGAAATGGGAACCGGGCGCACCGCCGGAGCAGGAGATCGCGTTTCGCCCCGCCCGCGTGCTGCTGCAGGATTTTACCGGGGTGCCGGCCCTGGTCGATCTGGCCGCCATGCGCGACGCTGCGCGGCGGCTGGGGGGAAACCCCGGAAAGATCAATCCGCTGATGCCCGCGGACCTGATCATCGACCATTCCGTCCAGGTCGACCGGTTCGGATCGGCCGGATCCTTCGAGGCGAACGTGGCGCGCGAGATGGAGCGCAACGGCGAGCGGTACGCCTTCCTGCGGTGGGGCCAGGAAGCGTTCCGGAACCTGCGGGTGGTCCCCCCGGGGACCGGCATCTGCCACCAGGTCAATCTCGAGTACCTGGCCCCCGTGGTGTTCCGAAAGAAGGCCGGCCGAGCGACGCAGGCCTACCCCGACACGCTCGTCGGTACCGACTCCCATACTCCGATGATCAACGGGCTGGGGGTCGTCGGTTGGGGGGTAGGGGGGATCGAGGCGGAGGCCGCGCTTCTCGGCCAGCCCCTCTCCATGCTCGTCCCCGAGGTGGTGGGGTTCCGGCTCGCCGGGCGGCTCCCCGCCGGAGCCACGGCAACCGACCTCGTGCTGCATGTC
>JBFFGP010000067.1:0-5184 GCA_041557435.1 Candidatus Deferrimicrobiaceae bacterium
CCCACGTTCCGGTACACGGGGGTCTCCCGCGAGGGCGCGGAGAGAAAAGGGGTCGTAGACGCCGAGAGCGTCTCGGCCGCGCGCCTGAAACTTCGAACGGACGGGACGTACCCCGTCTCGCTCACCGAGGTGACGGGCGGAGGCAGGCTCCTCCCCTCCCTTTCCCTGCTCGGCCGACAGGAGTTTCTCCCTCTGCTAACCCGCCAGCTTGCCACCCTCGTCGAGGCGGGCGTCCCCGTGGTATCCGCGCTCCAGTCGCTTTCGGCGCAGGTGGACGACCCGGAAAGCCGCCGGGTGCTCGGAGAGATCCAGGAGGGCGTGCGCAGCGGCATGTCCCTCGCGCGTGCCGTCGAATCCCATGCCAGGATGTTCCCCGAACTGTACGGGAGCATGGTGCGCGCCGGGGAGGAAAGCGGGACGCTGGGCCTGTCGCTGTCCCGGCTGGCCGACCACCTCGAGGAGCAGGCGCGGACGATAAACCGCGTCCGGTCGGCCCTCACGTACCCCCTTCTCATGGCCTCCGTGGCGGGGCTGGTGGTCGTTTTTCTCCTGTCCTTCGTCGTGCCGAAGATCGTCGGGGTGTTTACCAACCTGGGGCAAGCCCTTCCCCTCCCCACCCGCGCGCTGATCGCGGTGTCCAACGTATTTGCCGCCGGATGGTGGGTGCTCCTCCTCTTGCTTGGGGCCCTGGTAGTGGCGGGCAGGCGGTACCTGGCCACCGACCGGGGGAAACGGGCCCGCGACACCCTCCTTCTTCGTCTTCCGATCCTGGGGAGGATCGTCCACCTGTCGGCGCTCTCGCGCTTCGCCCGTACCCTGTCCACCATGACGGCGGGCGGGATTCCCATCGACCGGGCGCTGCGGCTCGTGGCCCCCGCCGTGGGAAACACCGTGATTGCGGAAGGAATCGAGGCAGCGGCGGCCCGCGTCGTGGAGGGGACCTCCTTGTCGGAGGCACTGCGTCAGCACGCCTTGATCCCCCCCACGCTCGTCCAGATGGTGGCCGTGGGGGAGGAGAGCGGAAAGCTCGACTACCTGCTTGCCAAGATGGGGGAGGCGATCGACGGGGAAGTAGAGGCACGGCTGTCCCGCGCGCTCTCCCTGATGGAACCGGTTATCATATTAATCATGGGGATAGTGGTCGCCTTCATCGTCATCTCGGTACTGCTGCCAATGCTAGAGATCTCGACAATCGTGCGCTGAGGAGGCAAGACATGGATAGGATACCGAACGGGAGGAACCGGCTGGGCGGCCGCGAAGGGTTCACCCTTCTGGAAATCATGGTCGTCATCGTCATTCTGGGGCTTCTCGCGGCTCTCGTGGTCCCGAAGCTGATCGGGCGGACAGAGGAGGCAAAACAGACCCAGACCCGCCTCCAGATCAAGAACATCGAGCAGGCCCTGCAGCTTTTCAAGCTCGACAACGGTTTCTACCCCACAACGGAGCAGGGGATCGAGGCCCTCGTTCGGCCCCCCGAAGTCGGCAGGATCCCGAAGAACTACCGGAAAGGAGGGTACTTGGACCGTGTGCCGAAGGACGCCTGGAACAATCCTTACGTGTATCTCTCTCCCGGCTCGGACAGGGACTACGACATAACCTCCTACGGGGCGGACGAAGTGCCCGGCGGTGACGACGAGGATGCGGATATCAACTCCTGGGACGAGGTGTAAGCCCGGCTTCACGCTCATCGAGTTGTCGGTCGTTCTTTTTGTGCTGGGGCTCATGCTCTGGCTTGTCGCCCCCCGTCTCTCCTCCGTCGTGGGCCCGACCCGCAACACCGTGTTCCGGGAGATCGCCGCCGGCTCGGAGGCGGCTTTCGACACTGCTCTCTTCGAGAAACGGGAAGTCCGACTCATAATCGACCCGTCCGCCGGTACCTACCGGTTCCAGGGCGCGGAAGGAGGCAGTGCGAGGCAGGAGCCGCGCGAGCTTACGGAGGATCTGGCGATCACCGGGGTTCGGATTGAGGGGGAGGATCGCCCATTGGACATCGTCACCGAAATCCGGTACCTCCCCGGCGGAAAGGTCCCCGCCTTCCGAATCTTCTTCCGGGAATCCGGCAACGGGGGAAATCCTCCCGAGTGGACCCTCCGGGCAAGCCCCTATGACGGGTCGGTGGACATCCTCGAGGGGAACGTCGCGGACGATGCGTAAGAAAGCCATCCCACCGAAAGGCTTCACGCTTCTCGAGGTCCTGGTGTCCCTGGCGATCCTGTCCGCAACGCTCGTCATGGCCTATCAGGTAACCTCCGGGGCCATCGCCGCCTCGGAGAGGTCGGAGGCATGGACGATAGCCTCCCTCTTAGGGGAGGAGAAGCTCCGGGATGCCACCGAAACGTTCCCGGAGATCCAGGAAACAAAAGGGAAATTTTCCGACCCCCATGAAGGATATGGCTGGACGCTGACCGTCAAGCAGGCCGTTCATCCCGATGCCCGGGAAGTCCACGTGTCGGTGATGTGGGAGACGGACGGGATCGTGCAGACGTTCACCCTGTCGGGAATCGCAGTGCGATGAGCGGGTCTCCCGGCAGACGCGGGTTCACCCTTTTGGAAGTCCTCCTGACGATGGCGATCTTCTCCGTGATCCTCGTGCTGCTCCTTTCCTCCTTCAAGGGGACGGAGCTGACCCGCGAGATTCTCTCGGACAGGTCCCGGAGCTTCCGGCAGATACGGATGGGCATCGACCGGATCGGGACGGACCTTGCGGGAGCATTCTCCTCGAACGGGATCGAGGCGACTGCGCTTACCTGCCACGAGGACACATTTTCCGGGAAGCCCGCCGCCACCCTGGTCTTCACCGCCTTCGTCCTTCCGGTGTCTGGCGGGCCGCGCCCTTCGGGCGACATCGTGAAACTCAAATACTACCCGAAATTGAGCCGGGACGGCGAGTTCCTCGAGCTGTACCGCGAGGAGTCCTCCCTCCCCCTGATCGAAAACCGGATCCCCACAAGACAGGTCCGGTTGGCGGACCGCCTCCTCGGCTTCCGGGTGGAATTCTTCCAGCGCGGCACGTGGAAGAAGGAATGGCCACCGGACGGAGGGAAGAAGGGAGCCTTACCCGGCAAGGTGGCGTTTGTTCTTACGTCCTCGACCGGGGCGAAGTACCGCCGGGTCGTTTCTCTCCCGCTTTCGGGCGAGGAGGCCGCGGTCCTCTATTCGGGAAAGCGCGAGGGGGAGGGATCGTGAGGACCAGGCGGGGCGACGACAGGGGCGTTGCTCTCCTCATCACGCTCATGATCCTCGTACTGATCGTGTCTCTGGTGTGGGAGGTCTTCCGGCTCGGCGCGCGGGCCGCGCAGACGGGAGCGTACGGCCGTGACTCGATCCGCGCGGAGCTCGCGGCGGAAGCCGGTATCGCGGCGGCCCGGATCGCACTGCGGGAGGATGCTGACGACAACGAATACGACACACTGGACGAGATCTGGTCGAGACCGGCTCCTCCCATCGAACTGGGCGAAGGGACAATCCGGATCGTCGTGGAGGACGAGGAGCGGAAGATCAACCTCAACCGCCTCGTGCTTCCCAACGGGTACGCCCCCGATGACCAGAGGCTCGCCGTCTTCCGGAGGCTCCTCGAGATCCTCGAGACCGAACCATCGCTTGCCGACGCCATCGTCGACTGGCTCGACAACGACGACACGCCCCGCGTGGGGGGGGCGGAGAGCGGCTTCTATCTTTCCCAGAAGTTTTCCTACCAGGCGAAGAACGACTTCTTCGACACGGTGGATGAACTCCGTCTCGTCCGGGGCATAACTCCGGAGGTATTCGATACGCTTCGTCCCTTCGTCACCGTTTATTCCGCAGGAAAGATCGCCCAGGAAACAGGAAAGATCAATCTCAACACGGCGCCGAAGCAGGTCCTCATGGCCCTTTCCGCCGGAGAGGACGCCGCGGAAGAAGGAGAGATCACCGAGGCAATGGCCGACGAGATCATCGAGTACCGGACGGAGAAGCCCTTCCAGAAAATTGAGGAGATCCGGAACGTCAGCCCATCCCTTTCCGACCTGTACCAGAAGACCCGATTTCGGGACCTCCTGGAAGTCCGGTCAAACGCGTTCCACGTCCGCTCTTCCGGGGAGGTCGCCGGCACGGTCCGGACGATCGACTGCGTCGGGATCCGGACCGGAAAGTCTATACATTGGCGATACTGGAGAGTAGAATGATCCACCGAATTCGACGAGATACGGGGGGATCATGAGGCGTTTCCTGATTGCGATCAGCGCGATGTTGCTCACCGCTGCGATGGCCACTACCGCGGCGGCGGAAAAGACCGTGCCGGTGAACGACCCAGCCTCCCCCGGCGTATTCGACCAGCCCTCCGCGGCGGTGATAGGGAGTACAGTCCATGTGACCTACATCGGAGCGGACAACACGGCCGGACCCTTCCGGGTGTTCTACGCGGCGGTAGGCGGGGGATCGAACTTCACCGACCTGTCCCTCTCCCGGACCACGCCCGGCTTCCTCGTCACCCAACCTACGGCGATCGACAACACGGACGCGGGAAACGACGCCTACGCCGATGCGCGGCACCCGCGGATCGCAATGTTCTCCTCCACCGAAGCGGTGATCCTCTTCCAGGCGAAACCGACCGCCTCACCGGACCCGACGTTCGCACTCTACCTGGCACGACTCACGCTGGAGAACAACGTGGTAGTGAACCAGTCCGTGCGGATGGTAACCGGCGTAAGCGGCTTCAACGAGGACATTTCGTTCGGGCTCGTCACGTCGGACAGCACGGCGCGAGTGGCCTACGCCGGCAGGTCGGTAACTTCGGGCGACTTCGACGTGTTCTACGCGAAGATCGCCCTCGACACCGCCGCTGTCACAGGGACCCCCGGAACGCCGCTGCTCCTCTCGTCGGTGGCGGGGAGCACCGGTTTCCGGCCGATTCCCAGCCTGAATCTCGACAGTTCCGACCGGGCCCACGTCGCATGGGCGGCAAACAGCGCCTCTTCCACACCCAACGGGGTCTATTACGCGATGGTGAATGAGACAAACGGGGCGGACAACGTGGTGATTGCCGCGACGGAAGTCCTCGGGAGGTCCCGGAAGTGGGGGCACCCAAACGTCTTGGTCGCCAGCACAAGTTCCATCATCATCGTCGCAGCCGACGAGTCCTTGCCGGAGTTCGCCGGGAACCTCGGCATGGTGAACATCAACCCCAATGCCGACGACCAGGACGGA
>JBFFGP010000068.1:0-5148 GCA_041557435.1 Candidatus Deferrimicrobiaceae bacterium
CCTCTCCTTTCGGGGAGTCGGGAAGTCGGGAGACGACTCCGGTTTCGAGGAGGAATGTCGCATAATCCTGGCACAGATCCGCCAGGCGGGAGGCCTGCCCGTAGAGGGGATGTTCCTTCGGCAGGAAGGAAAGCATGTTTCGACGGAACATGAGGAGGCAGGAGCCGCACGGGAACACGATCCGTTCGGGCGAGGCGTCGGAGAGCCGCCTCACGTTCTCCTCGATGCACCGCAGGGCCGAAGGCCGGTCGCCTGACACCAGGGCGGGCAGGCCGCAGCACGCCGCGTCGCGGAAGACGGAGATCCTTTTCCCCGACAGGCGCAGCGTCTCGTAGGCGGCCCGCCCCACCTGGGGAAAGACGTGGTCGAACACGCACCCGACGAAGAGGATCACCTCGCCGCGGATCGCCTCCCCGGCAGAAAGGGAGCCCAGGAAACCCGTTCCCGGCAGCGCCGGGACTGTGCGTCCTTCCCCACCGAAATTCTCCGGGAACCGATAGTGGAGCCCGCTTCCCGTGGGCACCTTGCTCAGGAAGAGCTTTTGGGCGGCTGCCGCCGCCGTGCGCGCCACGCCCTTCGCCACGCCGGACGGCATCACCTTCCCGAAGATCACCTGCTTCCACGCCGGGATGCCCAGTTCCTCCGCCAGGTCGGCCCGCGCCCTCATGATGATCTCCTCCACCAGCACCTGATTGGCGCACGCTCGCTCGCATCTCCCGCAGAGCAGGCAGTCGGACAGGGCCTCCTGCAGCGCTTCCGGGTTCCTGTCGAGACCGGAAATAGCGGCCTCCACCAGGGCGACTTTCCCCCGGGCCACCGATATCTCCGCCTTCCGTTCCGGATAGAGGGTGCAGACCGTCCTGCAGGTCCCGCATTTTGCGCAGGAGGAAGTCATCGTGGCGAGATCTTCGCTTTTCATCTTTGTTCCACCGGTTCATCCACGAAGATCTTCCCCGGGTTGAGGATCCCGTTCGGGTCGAAGCAGTTTTTCAGCCTCTTCATCACGGAGATGCCCAGGGGGCCGACTTCCATTTCGAGGAAGGGTGCCTTGGCGATGCCGATGCCGTGCTCCCCCGAGATCGTACCGCCGAGCTCTATGGTCTTTTGGAACACCTCGGCCACCGCCTCGTCCGCCCGGCGCCGCTCCTCCTCGTCCGTTCCGGAGATCATCAGGTTCACGTGGACGTTGCCGTCCCCCGCGTGGCCGAAATTGACGATCTTGAGGTTCCGGCGAAAAGCCAGGTCCGCGAGGAACGTCATCATTTCGGGAAGACGGCTGCGGGGCACGACGATGTCCTCGTTGATCTTGACCGGGTTCACCTGCAGGAGGGCCGGGGAGATCGACCGGCGCAACGTCCACAGCCGTTCCCTCCCCTCCGCATCCGCCGCCCGACCGACCTCGATTGTGCCGTACCGCCGACAGACCCGCTCCACCCGGTCCGCTTCCGCGGCAACCGATTCCCGGGGGCCGTCGACCTCGATCAGGAGGGCACAGCCTGACCCCTCCGGCACGGGAAGACCGGCGTTCTCCCGAACGCAGTCGATCGCGGTCCGGTCCATCAGTTCCAGGGCGCAAGGGGTGATGCGCTCGGCGATGATCCCCGCCACCGCGCTCGCCCCGTCATGGTTGCTTTGGAAAAACGCGAGGATCGTCGCGACCGCCTCCGGGAGGGGGATGAGCTTCAGGGACGCTTTCGTGACGATTCCCAGCGTCCCCTCGGATCCGACGAGCATCCTCGTGAGGTCGTAGCCGACAACCCCCTTCACGGTGATCACGCCTGTCCGGACAAGTTCCCCCGTGCCGAGGACCGCTTCGAGACCCAGGACATAATCTCTGGTGACCCCGTACTTGACCGCGCACATACCCCCCGCGCACTCGGCGATATTTCCCCCGATCGTGCAGAACTTGAGGGAAGCGGGGTCGGGGGGGTAGAAAAGCCCCCTCTTTTTCACCTCGTCTTTCAGGGTCTCCGTCACCACGCCCGGCTCGACGACCGCCACGAGATTTTCCGTGTCGATCGAAAGTATGCGGTCCATCCGCTCCGTCGAAAGGACCAGCCCCCCACGCACGGGAACCGACCCCCCGGAAAACCCGGAACCGGCGCCCCGGGGGACCACCGGGAAACGGTATTCGTTTGCGAGGAGCACGGTCCGGCGGACTTCCTCGGCACACGACGGGAACGCGACCGCCTCCGGGAGGAACATCCTTCCCGTGGCGTCGTACGAGTAGCAGATCCGCTGTTCGAGGGATGTTACGAGCCGCTCCCCGAAAACCTCCCGGAGGGCGGAAAGCGCCTGTCCTTCCATCGGTTCAGTTTATCACACCAGCCGTGCGCTCCCTTGGGGAGCGTCCCTATTTGCGCTCTTTCAGGAATGTCCCGAGGGCCTTGTCCATCCGGCCGATGTGATTCACCAGCCAGTCGCCGACCCAGTCCGCGAGACGGACGGTGAGATCGGGGGACACGCCGTCGTTGTCGAGTTCCTGCCGGAGGTCGTAGAACTCGTTGACGAACCCCGTGTGCTCGATCTTGTGCGGGGCGTAGTCCGGGTAGCTGTACCGCTTCATGTACATCTCTTCCGTCTGGAAATGGGTTTCCACGTACTCCTCGAGAAAGGCGACCACCTTCGTGACCTCGCCTTGCCCCACGCCTCTCTCCGCGGCCGCAAGGAGGGACTCGGCGGTAGAGAACAACTCCTTATGCTGGGTGTCGATGACATCGATCCCCACAGACAGTTCCTCTGTCCACTTCACCGTCATGCCCGAAGCCTCCCGGCGTGGATTGCCCTTCAGTATATCCAAAAGCGGCCCCTGCCGCGGAGGAAGAATTGTCTTTACTGCGAACGGGCCGTTCTGATAGTACTATCCGCCGGACCTCCGACCAAGGAGCCCATTCATGAAAATCATCGGCCGGGAAATCATGTGGAATCTGTCTCAATTCGCGGCTGTCCTCATGTACTCCCTGCTTGGCGTGGTGGTCATCATCTTCGCCTGGGGTCTGTACGAGCGGATCGGGGCGTATCGGAGAGGAAGGACGGAAAGAGAGAACCGGCTGGACAACCTTTGGGACCGGACGGTGGACACCCTGAAGATCGGCCTCGGGCAGCAGAAGGTGCTCGAGAGGAAGATCGGCGGACTGACGCACCTTGCCATCTTCTCCGCGTTCATTGTCCTGTTCCTCGCCACCTGTCTCGTTGCGGTCGAGTATGACCTCGGCATCATGATCCTGGACGGCAATTTCTACATCGTCTTCAAGCTCTTCGCCAACACGTTCGGGCTGCTCCTCCTCGCGGGGATTGCCGCCGCCCTGGTGTACAGGTACATATTCCGGCCGGAAGGACTTACCCGGGACGGCGACGACCTCCTGCAGCTCCTGCTCATCGGGGCGATCGGGGTGACGGGGTTCCTGGTCGAGGCCGTACGCATCGCGGCGACGCGGCCCTCCGCGGCCCATGTGTCCTACGTGAGCAATGCGATCGCCTCTCTCTTCGAGAACACGCCGATTACGGATCTGTTGCCGCTCCACCGGGGGCTCTGGTGGACGCATCTCCTCCTCGCCTTCGGTTTCCTCGCGACAATCCCCTTCTCCAAGATGCATCACCTGGGCGCGGGAGTCGTAAACATCTTCCTTCGGACATCCCGCCCCAAGGGTGCCCTCCAGCCGATCCCGGACATCGAGGAAGAGGAGAAGCCCGGAGTCGTGGACGTGGAGGATTTCTCGTGGAAACAGCTCCTCTCCTCGGACGCCTGCACCAAGTGCGGCAGGTGCCAGGACGAGTGCCCCGCGTTCGCCGCCGAAATGGCGCTGTCGCCCCGGGACGTGATCCTGAAGACGAGGGACCAGATGAGCCGGGACCTGTTCTTCCGCCTCGTCCCCTCCGCGGCTACCCTCGACAAGAAGACGGGAAGACCCGTCGTCCCGTCCTTCAACCACGATGTGCTCATCCCTGACGAGATCTGGGCGTGCACGACATGCCGTGCGTGCATGGAGGCGTGCCCGGTCCTGATCGAGCACATCGACATGATCGTCGACGTCCGGCGCGGCTATATCGCGGGGGCGAAGATTCCAGACACGGCCCGCACCGCCCTGCGGAAGATGTCCGACACCGGCAATCCCTGGGGGCTGCCCCAGGACGACAGGATCCGGTGGGCAGACGGGCTTTCCATCCCCTTCGCGGCGGAGAAAAAGGAGTTCGAATACCTGTACTGGGTGGGATGCGCCGGGGCGTACGATCCCAGGAACCAGAAGGTCACGCGCACGATCATCTCGCTGCTTACCCGGGCCGGGGTGGACTACGCCACCCTGGGGCTCGAGGAGATGTGCTGCGGGGAGTCCGCGCGCAGGCTAGGAGAAGAGGGGCTCTTTCAGCTGGGGATGGTGGAGATGGTCAAGGAGGTGTTCGCCTCCTACAACGTCAAGAAGGTTATCACCCAGTGCCCGCACTGCTTCAATACCTTCCGGAACGAATACCCGCAGTTCGGGGTGAACGTCGAGGTGATCCACCACTCGGTCCTTCTCCGGGATCTCATCGCACAGGGGAAGATCGTGCCGACAAAGCCCATCAATCGCCTGGTGGCGTTCCACGACTCCTGCTATCTCGGCAGACACAACGACCTCTATGACGCTCCGCGGGAAGCGATCCAGGCGATACCGGGGATCACCGTCAACGAGCCCGAGAAGAGCAGGGAGCGGGGGTTCTGCTGCGGTGCAGGCGGGGGGGGAATGTGGCTCGAGGTCCCGGGGAAAAGGATCAACCATATCCGGTTCGACCAGCTGATGCGCACCGGGGCCAACGCGACAGGGTCCACCTGCCCCTACTGCCTCACCATGTTCGACGACGCGATCAAGTTCCACGACCTAGAAGACTCCGTCCAGGCAAAAGATATCGCGGAACTCATTGCTTCCTCCCTTAGATAACCCGACCAAAAACAATCCAGAGTAATTGATTACAACTTTTCTTTTTTTCTTGAAATATATTTTTGTTTAATTACAATATAAATTGCATTTTGTGGGGTTTATGAGACCTCTGCCCCGGAGGCGTTACGCTTATGGATGGATCGGCTCCGAACATCCTGTCGAAAATCTTGCGAAAGCGCATCGAGACACTGGGGTACGTCTCCCTCAAGAAGTTCGCCGAAGACAGGAAAGA
>JBFFGP010000069.1:0-5142 GCA_041557435.1 Candidatus Deferrimicrobiaceae bacterium
CCCGCCTGGACCGCTGCGAGACATTCCTGCCGCAAACAGGGATCCTCCGCGGAGACCGCGTACTCGGCCAATGTCAGCAGGGCGTTGGGAAGACAAAACCCCCTGATGTGGCCGTCGGCCGCCATCTCCGTAAAAGTGTCCCCTGTCCGGTGGCGCCGGTAGCAGCTGGTGCAGAGGGAGGGAAGATATCCGCGCCCGAGAATCATCCGGACGATCTCCTCGACCGGACGCGTGTCGTCCAGCACGAACTGCTCCGCATCGGCGCGGCGCACCCCCTCCTCGTACCCGCCCGGGTCGGTTTTCGACCCCGCGCTGATCTGCGAGGCCCCGATGTCCAGGACTTTGTCGCGCAACGCCGCCGGCTCCCGCGTGGTCACGACGATGCCCGCAGTCGGGACGGAAAGCCGGTAGACGATCACGATTTTCTCGAATTCCTCGTCGGAGACCGGACGGGGCGCTTCAAGGAGCGGCGATCCGAACGCCGGCTTGAACCGCGGCACGGAGATCGTGTGCGGGAACGTCCCGTAGGCCTCCCGAAGGGATTCCGCGTGCCGGATGACGGAGAGGACCTCGAACCGGTAGTCGTAGAGTCCAAGAAGTGCGCCGATCCCTACGTCCTCGAACCCTGCCCGCATCGCGCGGTCCATGCAGGTGAGGCGCCAGGCGTAATCCGCTTTCGGCCCGGAAGGGTGCATCGTCGCGTACGTCTCCGGGTGGTACGTTTCCTGGAATACCTGGTACACACCCGCTCCCGCCTCCTTGAGGAGCCTGAGATCCTCCTCGGGCATCGGGGCGGCGTTGACGTGCAGGATGCGCATCTCCGTCTCGCGGTAGATCGCTTTCAGGACGTCCGCGATGTACCCTGCGTCGGTCTTCCCCGGGTGTTCCCCGCTGACCAGCAGGAGACGGTGAAACCCCTTCCTTTCCAGGAACCGGGCCTCGCGGACCGCATGCTCGGGGGAGAGGGTGATTCTGCCGGCTTTCCGGTTGTCTTGGCGGAATCCGCAGTAGAGGCAGTTGTTGCTGCACTCGTTCGAGAGGTAGAGCGGGGCGAACAGCACGATCCGCCGCCCGAAGACTTCCTCGCGGACGGCTCTTGCCATCCCCGCCGCCGTTTCCCATACCATCGGGTCCGAGGTGGCAAGCAGGCGGGCGGCTTCCGGGAGGGAGAGTTTCCGTCTCGGGGACAGGGACCGAAGCAGGGAAAACGCCTCGCGTCTCCGGAAGGGGGTGGCGAGGGCGAGAAGTCGGGA
Source organism: Candidatus Deferrimicrobiaceae bacterium (assembly GCA_041557435.1). Lineage (GTDB taxonomy): Bacteria > Desulfobacterota > Deferrimicrobia > Deferrimicrobiales > Deferrimicrobiaceae > JBFFGP01. The sequence goes on from JBFFGP010000069.1 coordinate 1,254, forward strand.
GGTCTCCTCCGGGGAAACGGGGAGCAGGTCGCTGCGGGTGGCCATGTTCTGCGGAAGCATCGAGATGTATCCCCCTAAAAGTAAAAAACCGTACCCCATAAGGCACGGTTCGAAGAGCACCACGCTCCCTGCGCCGGTATTATCCGGATCAGGTTCGACGGGTTGCCCGCGCGAAGCGCGGGCTCTCAGCGAAGAGCACCCCTGGCGGCTTTGAATACATCATAGCCCCCCGCATCTATTATTGTCAATTGAGCGCTTCCGGACGGGCGAAAGGCCCGCCCTTCTTTACTTGACGGGGGGTATCAAGTAGACTTTCCGAAAAGATCGAGCCGATTCCGGTCGTTAAGGAGTTTCCGTTTGGCAAGACCCACCTTGGCGGAAATCCACCTCCCTGCGCTTCGCCACAATGTAAGGACGATCCGCTCCCTTCTCCCCCCCAAGACGTCGATATTGGCGGTCGTCAAGGCGAATGCCTACGGGCACGGGGCGATCCCCGTCACCCGTGCGCTTCGCGAGGAAGGCGTCGGGACCTTCGGGGTCGCCACGGTGGAGGAGGGGGTCGAGCTGCGCCAGGCCGGGATCCGCGAGCCGATTGTCGTGATGGGAGGAGTGGACGAGGTGCAGGCCGAGGAGGCCCTATCCCAAGGTCTCTCCGCCGCCCTGTTCGACCGTGAGTATATTCCCTATCTCGCGCGGGTGGCCGAAAAGAGGGGGAGCCCCTTTCCGGTCCACATCAAGATCGACACGGGGATGGGGCGCCTCGGGCTCGTTCGCGATGCGACGAAGGCGGTGATCGAAACGATCGGGTCCGGAAAGGCCCTGCGTGTCGAAGGGGTCATGACCCACCTCTCCTCGGCCGACGGACTCACCGAGGCGGACAGGGAGTACACCCGGATGCAGCTCAAAGCGTTCGGGGAACAGGTCCCTCTGGTTCGGAAAGCGTTCGGCGATGCTGTTCAGGCCCATGCACTGAACAGCGCGGGGGTCATGATGTACCGGGATCACGTCTTCGACATGGTGCGCCCGGGCATCACTCTCTATGGATCCCTGCCGGCGGAAGGGGTAGGGGCCGACCTGGGCTTGCGGCCGGTCATGCGGCTGGTCACCAAAATCGTCTCGCTCAAGGAACTGCCCGACGGGCACCCGGTGAGCTACGGGCGGCAATTTCACTGTGCGGGGAGCCGGTGGATCGCAGCGGTCCCGCTGGGTTACGCGGACGGCTACCGCCGCACCTTCTCCAACGCCGCCTCGATGTGGGTGAACGGGCACAAGGTGCCGGTGGCCGGGAGGGTCTGCATGGACCACACGATGCTGGACGTCACCGGCGTTCCCGGGGTTTCGATCGGGACGGACGTCGTCGTGATGGGGGAGGGGGCGCAGACCCCGGACGAGCTCGCCCGCATTTCGGGCACCATTTCCTACGAAATCCTCACGCAGGTCGGGAAACGCATCCCGAGGCGTGTCATTGGCTGAAACCCGGAAGAGAAACGGCCTCGCCGTCTTCCTGAATACCTTCGGGACCCGTGTGTTCCGGAGGATCGAGGACCTGGGGAACCTCTTCGTCCTCTTCCTTCAGTGCATCACCTGGCTCTTTCGGCCCCCTTCGGAGTTCCGGAGCATCGTAAAGCAGATGGAGGAGGTGGGGATCAACTCTCTGCCGGTGGTGCTGGTCACGGCGACGTTCACGGGGATGGTGATCTCCCTGCAGAGCTGGGCGGGTTTCCAACGCTTCCAGGCGACGAGCTTCGTCGGTTCGGTGGTGGCGCTCTCCATCACGAGGGAGCTGGGTCCCGTGTTCGCCGGGCTCATGGTCTCGGGGCGGGTGGGGGCCTCCATGGCGGCCGAACTCGGGACGATGAAGGTCACGGAGCAGATCGATGCGCTGGTGACGCTGGCCACGAACCCGGTCAAGTTCCTCGTCGTTCCGCGGGTCGTGGCTTCCACTCTCGTTCTCCCGGTGCTGGTCATCTTCGCGGACCTGGTGGGGATCCTGGGGGGGTACTTCGTCTCCGTGTACCTGCTCGGCGCCAACCCCTATGTATACACCGACAAGACGTACCAGTATCTCCAGTTCCGGGATATCTACACGGGGCTTGTCAAGGCGGCGGTCTTCGGGTTTCTCATCGCGCTCATCTCCTGTTATAACGGGTTCACCGCCGAAGGAGGCGCCGAAGGGGTGGGACGCGCAACGACGAGGGCGGTCGTGGCTTCGTCCATGACGGTGCTCGTGTCGGATTACTTCATGACGTCGTTCATGTTCTGAAAGCCGGGGGAGAGGGAATTTTCGAGGAAGCCAAGGGAGCGCTTAGCCAGTCATGATCGAGATCCGGAATCTGCACAAAAGGTTCGGAGAAAAGGTCGTCCTCGACGGGCTGGATCTGACCGTCCCCCGGGGGGAGAACACCGTGGTCATCGGGGGGAGCGGGACGGGGAAGTCGGTGCTCATCAAGTGCGTGGTGGGGCTTATGCGCGCGGACGCGGGGGAGATCCAGATCGACGGCGAGGATGTCACGAAAATGGATGAGCGGGAGCTCGTGCGCGTCCGGCGGAAGTTCGGCATGTTGTTCCAGGGGGCCGCCCTCTTCGACTCGATGAGTGTAGGGGAAAACGTCGCTTTCGTCCTCCGGAGACTTCACCTCTTCCCGGAGCGACAGATCCGCGATGTGGTTGAGGAAAAGCTCGCCATGGTGGGCCTGCGGGACATCCAGCACCTGATGCCCGCGGAGCTTTCCGGGGGGATGAAGAAGCGGGTCGGACTGGCCCGGGCGATCGCAGCGGAGCCCGAGATCCTTTTGTACGACGAGCCGACCACGGGGCTGGACCCGATCATGGCCGACGTGATCAACGACCTCATTGTCGCCATGCGGGAGTCGATTGCGGTGACTTCCATTTCGATCACGCACGACATGGCGTCCGCCTACAAGATCGCGGACAAGATCGCCATGTTGTATAAAGGAAGGATCATCGAGGTAGGAACATCGGAGGAGATCCGGAACACGAAGAACCCCATCGTCTCCCAGTTCGTTGAGGGCCGGGCGGAGGGACCCATCACGGCGGAGCACGAGGAATTCCTCCGCTTCGTCCACCGCTCGGACGATACCGGGGTGCAGGGAGGGCGTTGATGTCGAAGGAGGCGAAGGTCGGGATCTTCGTGCTGCTGGGGATCGTGATCCTCACCTTTTTCACGTTCCGCGTCAGCAAGATGGGGGGCATCGGGGTAAAGGGGTACCAATTGACCGTCGACTTCGAGACGGCTGCCGGGCTCGAGCCGAAGGCGAACGTGAAGATGGCGGGCGTCCCGATCGGAAAGGTGGAGGAGATCAAGCTGGTGGGAAAAAACGCCCGCCTGGTGCTCCGGGTCCAGGAAGGTGTTAAGATCCCGATCGACTCGGTGGCGTCCATCCAGACCCAGGGGCTGCTCGGGGAGAAGTACGTGGAGATCATGCCGGGGGAGGAGACCGAAAAGATGTTTCCCCCCGGGGGTCGGGTGACGGACACCCTCCCCCCCGCCAACCTCGACGAGATCATCCGGAAGGTGTCGATCATCGCGGAGGATCTGAAAAGATTCACCAATACCCTTTCTTCGACGCTGGGCACGGAAGAAGGGAGGGAGGCGCTCTCCGATATCATCCGGAACACCCGGGATACGACCGAGGTCCTCCGGACCGTGATGAAGGCGAACGAAGAACGATTCAACCGGATCCTGGCCCACGTCGACACCCTCTCCGCGGACCTTTCGGAGATCTCCTCCTCCAACAAGGAGGACCTCCGGGCGACGATCGCGAACCTGCGCTCCTTTTCCGAGACGCTGAAGAAGGAGGCGCCCGGCCTGGCAAGCAAGCTCCAGGAGATGAGCGAGCAGGTGAGCGGAGTGGTCGGGGAGAACCGG
>JBFFGP010000070.1:0-5135 GCA_041557435.1 Candidatus Deferrimicrobiaceae bacterium
AAGACCCCCCGTAGATGGCGCCCATGTAGACCGCACCAAGCGCCACCAGCCCGTGCAGCGGCGGCAGTTTGAAGGTGAACGGCAGCAGCACCGCGAGGGCCATGGCCGCCGTGAGCCCGGGCATGGCGCCCACGAACAGGCCCGCCGTCACTCCCCCCAGGATGAGGAGGAAGACGAACGGGTCCACCATATCCGCGGCCACATTCCAGAAGAGTTCCATCCGACCTCCCGGGGCCGATCGCGGCGCCGTCTGCCTTGGTCCGAAAGTTTACTTCTTCTGCTGCTCGCTGAGGATATCGACGATCACGTCGCTGTAGTTTTTGCGCATCTTGTCCACCAGGGCCTTGGCGTCGTCCCCCGTGGCGTACGTCATGACGAACCCGAGGGGAACCTGCTTCCCGGCGATCTTCTTGTTCGCCTTGGTGAAGGCGTCGGCGAGCTTGGCGATGATATCCTTGGGCGTCCCCTTGGGCGCCGCCACACCGCGGAAGGCGCCTCCCACGATGTCGTACCCAAGTTCCTTGAAGGTGGGGACGTTGGGCAGGGTCTCGATCCGTTCGTCGGATGCCACGGCCAGGACCCTGACCTTGTCTCCCAGCTGCGCCGGGAGCATGGAGTAGTTCATCAGGGCGGTCAAATGGCCGCCGAGGATGGCCGGCGGGAGGGGGCCCGTTCCGGTGTGGGGGATGTACGTCAACTTGATGCCCGCCGCGCGCTCCAGCCGCAGGGTCTCGAGGTGGTTGGCGCTGTAGGTGCCGCTGCCGCCCACGGTGACGACCTTGGGATTGGCCTTGGCGTATTCGATGAAATCCTTGAGGGTCTTGAAGGGGCTGTCCGCCCGCACGATGAGGGCGTTGGGGGTGAAGTGGAACCACATGACGTGTTCGAAGCCGTCCGTTTCGTAGCCCGTGTCCTTCCGGAGCATGGGCTGCGCGATGATGTGGGGGATGTTGGTGCCGATCAGCGTGTAGCCGTCCGGGTTCGAGGTGCGCTGGAACTCGCTCCACGCCACCGCCCCGCCCCCGCCGGGCTTGTGGGTCACGTTCACGGCAACGCCCAGGATCTCCTCGAGGACCGGCTCCTGGAGACGTGCCGTGATGTCCGACTCGCCGCCCGGGTTGAAGGAGATGATGTAGGTGATGGGGCGGTCCGGGTACTCGGCAAAGGCGGAGCCGGCGGTGAGGATGAGCAAGGTCGAGAGGGCCAGGAGTACCGCTCGTTTCATGGGAATGCCTCCTTTCGAAACGGGTTGAATGGAAAGGGATGCGGGCGCTTAGACCCACACCGACGACGGCTGCTGAGGACATGGCTCCGATCACCGACAACCGGCCAGTCCGCCGGTCTTGGCAACGCTCTTCGCACCGGACACCTATCCCCTGAAAACTTGAGAGGTTACAGAATAGCCATTTGGTTTTAAAGGGTCAAGCGATCGGTTGTGACCTTCCTCCCGGTCCTGGAACGTTGGGTCATCAGCGGCGCGGCGTCGTTCCTTCAGGATCCGAAACGCACGCCACATCGAATTCGTACCTTTCCGACGTGAAGATCTTCCCGTCCTCGATCCAGGAATGGGCGCCTCCGCTTGCCATGCACAGGATCCTCTGTTTCCGGAAAGCGAACGATGTCGTCCCCGGGCCGTCGGCGGCATAGTGGAGATCCTCCTTCCAGCCTTCTCCCTGCAAAAGGCCCCGCACGGCGTCGGCCGGTTCGACCTCTCCGGCAATCCCCGAGGTGGGACCGGACGAAAGGACCCGGCAACCGAAACCTTCAGAACGATCCCGTAAATCCTGAACCACCTCCTCCGACGTCCGGACCTCCAGGGCAGGATACGCCGCGAGGACCGCGGCGCTCGACTGGCAAGTCGCCATGGCCGTTTCCGGGATCGGTGGATCGTTCCCGTTCGGGAGGGCCGCATCGTTTCCCTCGCACAGCCCTGTGCCGGGGAGACAAACCAGGAAAAGGATCACCGGCAACAGGAGACGTTGTACCCTCATCGGGTCTCGTTCCGCCTTTTCCGCAGCGCCGGATGAAGAAGAAACGGGGACGAGGTCATCCGTGCCGGCGGGCCGTCGAAACACGGGATCGCGAGTCCTTACGTCCTGGCCTCGGACAGGACCTGGATGATCGTCCGGCAGAATGCCGGCAGGTCTTCCGGCTTCCGCGAAGTGACCAGATTGCCGTCCCGGACGACGTCCCGGTCCTCGTACCGGGCCCCTGCGTTTTGCAGGTCGTCCTTGATGGCGAAGAAGCAGGTCGCCTTCCTGCCCTTCAACACGTCCGCCGAAACCAGCATCCACCCGCCGTGGCAGATCGCCGCGACCACTTTCCCCCTCGCGAACACGTCGCGAACCAGGTCCACCATGGCCTTGTGTCGGCGCATCCGGTCGGGCGCGTAGCCTCCCGGAATGATCACGGCGTCGAAGTCGTCGGCGCTCACCTTCTCCGCGGTCGCGTCGGGAGTCACCGGGTACCCGTGTTTGGAGGAGTACCCGCTCGCGCCTCCCCCCACGATGGTCACCTTCGCTCCCGCCTCCCGGAACCGGTACACGGGATACCACAACTCGAGATCTTCGTAGAGATCCTCCGCCAGTACGGCAACGTGTCTTCCTTTCAGTTCCATCGTCCCCTCCCGCTCGCCGGTGCCGGAATTCTTCATCCTCCCTGTCCCTTTCCGGTTGGAGGGATTTCCCGGTGGCCCGGTTTCATCATTGCGGGCCGGTTTTTTTGGTCTATGGACAGCAGGGAATTCCTCCCCCTTTCGTCCCGGGTGTGCCGAGGGTGTTGCGGGGGAGGTGGGGAAGAAGAGGAGGGGCCGTCAAAAACGGTAATCGAGGGAAACGGCGATCTTGCCGCGCAGGTCCTTCCGGACGCCGATGTTCCATTTCGTTGCGGCATTGGCGGAACCGTAGATATTCCCCACGTAGAACGGCAGCCCGATGCCTCCCACGATTGCCGCCACGGCGTAGTTTTCCTGATGGATGGCCACGACCGTTCCCGCGATGAACAGTCCGTTGACGATCAGTGCCGTGATGCCGTCCCCGGTGCGACCGGCATACAGGTATCCGCTCCCCGGCACAACGGCGGACATCACGCCGGCAAGCACCGGCGATTTCCGGGGTAACGGCTGGTTCTTGTCGAGCAGGGCGATCGTCTCCCGGACGTTGTCTGCCCGGGAATCCTCGGGGTAGCTCGAAAGAAAACGGACCAGTTCGCTCCTGCAGCCAGGGATGTTTTTCGCGTCGAACGAGACCAGCGATTTCCCGAGCAGTGCCAGGGGAGCGTACTCGGAAGCGGGGTCCGTCGCCACGACCCCGTCGAACGCCGTGCCCGCGCGGTCGAACCTCCCGAGCTTCCACAGGCTCAGTCCCTCGAAATACCCGGAATCCGCCGCATATCCGATTGTTCCATGCGTTTCCCTTATCGTGGCGAAGGTCTGCGCGGCCGTCTCGTACTCCCCCCCCCGGTAATGCGCCAGGCCGACCCGGAACCGTGCGTAATCGGCCTTCTCCGCATCGGGGAAGAGGAAGAGAAATCTCTTGTATTCCGTCACCGCCCGGTAATACTCGCCTTCCGCCATGAACGCGTCGGCGAGCTTCAACTGGACCTCTTCCGTGATGACGATCCCCGTCTCTGCCGCGGACGGCGGAGCAGGGAGAGCGGGGAAGATGGCGACAAGCAGCAGAAGGCGAACCAGGAGGCGGATCATCATTCGTTCAGGAGATTTTCCGAGGGGGGGTCGAAGAGTCTGCCGGTAGGCAGAAGTGGGTTGTCGGGACCGGGTTCTAGGAATATGGTGTCGCGCATCAGACGGTCTGCGGTCATCATCACCCCGCGGACCGGGCCGTGTTCCCGCACCGCCTGGTGGCCGAACGCGGAACACGAGGGGGAAAAGCCGCACCGGGGGCCCTCGATGGGCGAGATCCTTTTCTGGAACAGCTCGATTGCCCCGAGAAAGACCAGCCTGACGGATGACGTTTCCGGCTCCCGGTCGCCGGTGGGGCTGTGCGCCGGTCCGGCGGGCCCCTTCATCGCCGCCTGCGAACAGAAGGCGTGAAGAGGGAGGAGGAGCATGCAGCCGGCGAACACGATGACGGCCGCGTATGCCGCCCGTCGAGGCCCCCGTTGGAATGGACCGTGTCGATGGCCGGGCCTCGCCGACTCACTCACGTTCGCTGCCTCCTTGGTCCGATCGGCCCGGGAACGGCTATTTTTTACCGGACTTGTCGATGATGTCCTGTCTCATCTTGTTGTACTCCTGTTCGTTGATGGCTCCACTCTCGTAGGCCTTCTGCAGGTCCATCAACTGTTCCCCCGAACTTTTGGTCTCCACGTTGACGGGGCTCGGTTGCTTGATCTCTTTTGTCCCTCCGCCGCAACACCCGCTCAGGGATCCCGCCAGCGCGACCATGACGACTATCCCAGCCACTTGTGATCTGTTCACCGGAAACCCCTCCTTTTTCGGCGTAGTATGTGCATTCAGCGCACGCAACCCCATTGCGATCCGGCGATTCCTGGGGATCACGGAGAACCGTCATCAAATAGCCGATAATCTTTGTAAACTATAGAGCACTTTATTGAATTGTCAAACGGGGGAACGGGGCCGGCTCGAAGACCTCCTTGATCAGCCCGATCGCCTCCTCCGCCTCCTCTTTGCCGACATACGTCAGCACGTGCCCCGGGATGTAAATGGAGTTGATGTAGTTCGGTTCCAGCTCGCAGCACTTCCTCGCGTTGGCCAGCGCTTCGTCGAAGCGCTTCTCCCGGACCTGGTTAAGGGCCAGGATCATGTAGGGACCGTAGTACGAAGGGTCCATCGTGCGGACCTTCTCCGCCATCTCGACGGCCTGCCGGAACTTCTCCTTGCTCTGCGGCCCCGGAGATGCATATTCCTCCGCCCTCGGACAGCCGCTCGACCCGTTCCGCGACTGGAGCCCTTGCTGGATCTCCAGGGCGCAATGCACGGCATCCACGACGCTGGCGAACTCCGCGAGCAGGCAATCCCCGGCAGAGTCCACCACCCGGCCGTCGAACTTCCCGACAAGCTCGGACAAGGCCTGAGTGTGGGAGTTGAGGAGCCGGACCGTTCCCGCCTCGTCCTCCCCCCCCCGTGATCGGTTCACTCTGCTCTTCAAGGAGAC
>JBFFGP010000071.1:0-5128 GCA_041557435.1 Candidatus Deferrimicrobiaceae bacterium
GGCCTATTCCCTGGAGGCGAGGGTCCCGCTGCTCGACCACCGGGTCGTCGAGTTCGCCGCGAGACTCCCCATGGACCTCAAGATCCGGGGCGGGGAAACCAAGTTCCTGCTGCGGCAGGTCCTGTCTCGGCATGTCCCGAAGGAACTGATCGACCGGCCGAAGATGGGTTTCGGGATCCCGGTCAACCGGTGGCTGCGCAACGAGCTTCGCCCGCTGCTTGACGAGTACCTTGGCGGGGAAAGGGTGCGGCGGGAGGGGTTCCTGCGCCCCGAAGGGGTCGACCGGGTCGTGCGGGAGCACCTGTCCGGCCGGCGTGACCACCAATACCGGCTGTGGGCCCTGCTGGTCTTCGCAATGTGGCGGGAGCGGTATCTGGACTGAAGGGTGTTTTCCCCTTTAAAACACCACCTTGTCGCCGTTGCCCAGGTACAGGTCGCTCTTGCTCCCGTGTTTGCCCGAGCCGCGCACGACGGGCATTCCCCGCTCGAGCATCTTCTCTACGGTCAACACCCCCGTGCAGTGGTTGCAGACCAGGCGCTGAAGGCGGAAGGTCTGGAGCTTGTCCAGGAGTTCCTCCTGCGCGGGACCCCACTCCTCGAACGGGGAAATGTGCAGCCCCCCGTAGACCCCGTGGAATTCCGAAAAACCGTCGAAGCTCTCCTGGGCATACTCCAGGAGCCCGAGAACCCCATGGTGGCAGCACCCCGTCACGGTGATCATCCCCCGCCCCTCCACGTGGATGTAGAGAACCTGCTCCCCGTGGGTCTTGAGAAAAATCGGGATATCGAACGTGACCGAGGCGCAGCCGGGGAAGAGGAGGTGGGGACGTTCCGGGCCGAGCTCCACCACCTTTCCCGTGTGCCCCGTTTTCCGGATGATCTCCTTGCTCTTCTCCGAGAAGCCCGTCGGGAGGAGGATCTTCACGTCGGGGCGATGTTTTACCGCCGCGGGAAGTCCCCAGAAGTGGTCCACGTGCTCGTGGGTGATGTACAGGAAGTCGATCTCTCCGTCGGCAAGCATCCGGTCGATCCCTTCGCGCCGGAAGATCCCGTCCATGTAGTCCAGGTCCCACCCCACGTCCATCAGGATCTTCCGGGTCCGTCCCCCGCCGTCGACGGACTCGATCAGGGCCGAGACCCCCGCGGCGTTCTCCGGCGTCCACTTCACATCGAACTGGTCGACCCCCAAGCCCCCGGACTCCCGGACGTCCTGGCGCATCCTGGCGTTATCGTGCCAGGAGACCTCCGACAGGCATTTAATGGAAAGCGACCTTGCGCGTCCGATGTCCACCTTGCTCATCGCGTCTCCTTCCCCTGCAGGCAGGCTTTGGGTTCGTTGCCCGTAGGGTCCAGCATACTATGATTCCCGCCGATTCCTTATATCCCCTGCCTCTTTCCGCGGCGAAGAACGAGCTCGCCTCCCCCCGCCGCGAGGATGGCGAACAGGCCGCCCATGATCGCCACGTTCTTTACGAATTGGATGATCTGGCCGGGGTTGGCGAAGTCCCGGTGGAAGACGATCGTCGTCGGGATAAGGAAGAGAAGAAGGACGAGTGCTCCCAGCCGCGGGAAATATCCCAGGAGGACGGAGAGACCGCCGCCGATCTCGAAGAGTATGGCAAGGACCAGGAACAACCCCGTCATTTTCATTCCTTGCTGCGTCATGTAGGCCTGGGTCGCGGAAAACCCGAAGATCTTCTTAACGCCGGAGAAGAGGAAGATGCCGGACAGCAGGATGCGGGCAACCAGCATTCCTGCCGAGGAGAGACGATTCATGATGTCACCTCCCAAGGAGTCGGGTCGTTACGACCGGGGCAAGTATACCCCGATCAGACGACGGTTACGCGCGTCACCTCGGATTGCGGCATCGCCTGTGTGCGTCCGATCGCCCATCCTTCCTCGCCCTCGTTCGCAAGGGCGCGAAGAAGCGCTTCGGAGCGCTGCTCGGGAACGAACAGGAGGAGCCCTCCCGAGGTCTGGGGGTCGGCGAGCAGGAGAACCTCCTCCTCCGGGAGCATGGGGGGTATGCGCACCTTGGCGATCTGGAAGGAGATATTTTCGCGGGCCCCTCCGGGGATGGGCGGGGAGCCGAACCAGGCGTGGAGGAAGGAGGCACCCGGCACGTACGTCCTCGTGGAGATCGCCGCCAAGGTGCGGCGCTTCATCAGGTCTCGCACGCCCGGAAATACAGGGATATCCCTGACCCGGATCTCGGCGCAGAGGCCGCTCCCTTCGAGGACCTCGATCAGGTGACCGAGAAGGCCGAATCCGGTGACGTCGGTGGCCGTGTGGATCCCGGCCTCGCGCCCTGCGCGTGCGACCCCGGAGGAGAGCCTGGCCATCGACCGGATGGCCGCCTCCGTGGTCTCTTGCGGGGAAATTTCCCACTTGATCGCCGTCGTGACGATGCCCGTCCCGATCGGCTTGGTAAGCACGATGACGTCTCCGGGCTTCGCCCCGCGGTTGGTCCACATCCTTTCTGGGTGGACCCTCCCCGTGACCGAAAGCCCGAACTTGGGCTCCTTGTCCCGGACCGTGTGCCCCCCGATGATGCAGATGCCCGCCTCCTTCGCCTTGTCGGCAGCCCCGGCCATGACGTCCGCCAGCAGGGGGAGGACCTTCTCGTCATCCGGGAACGCGGCGACGGCCAGGGCGAAAAGCGGCTCCCCTCCCATGGCGTATACGTCGCTTAAGGAATTTGCGGCTGCGATGGCGCCGTACACGTACGGGTCGTCCACTACCGGGGTGAAGAAGTCCAGGGTGGCCACCAGGGCCTCCTCGGGGGAAAGGCGGAACACACCCGCATCATCCGCATGGGAGGTCCCCACGAGCACACGCGGATCGTCCGGCGGGGGAACGGCGGCCAATATCCGGGCAAGGACCCCCTGCCCCAGCTTGGACGCTCAACCGGCGCACGAGGAGAGATGGGTGAGGAAGATCCTCTCGCGGTCGGTCAAAAGGGTGTTTTCGCCTCCTTTGGCCGCCTCTTGGACCTGTCCCGCCGCGTCTCCGGCCGGGTTCTCGCCCGATCGTTACGCGGCGCTGCGGATTTGTCCGCCGATGCTCCGGCGATCCGGGGATCCGGTTGCATCGCTGGAGCATGGGCGGATCGGGACCTGGATCTCCGTGAGCATGTCGTCCTGGGTTCCTCCGGAATGCGGTTCCGGAGCAACGAAGAAGACCTCACGGGTCTCCCCGGCTTCTTCATACCGGTTCTCCCGCAGCCAGTCCAGCACTTTTTCGTAGGTGCACGGGATCCATTGATACGGGCCGCGGTGGACGAAGGAGGCCACCTCCTGCCCGGGGAGATCCTTCACGTCGATGCCGGGCACCTCCCTGCCAGGGTCGGCGGTCAGGGGAAACATGATCTCGTAGTCGGCGTGGAACGGCTCGGGGACCCGGACACCGCCATGGCGGATCCCCACTGCGGGCTGCCGGAACAGGAGCTTCTGTTCCATCGCCCTGTCGTACAGGCGGGAAAAAGCGGTGTCGATCCCCCACATGGAGACATCCCCCCTCCACGCTGCGACCTTCATCGCGGGTACTTTCTTGATCTCATGAAACGGGGTCATCTCATTCCCCTCGATATGGATTAACGAGTATCATTCATCTTTTTAGATGTCGCAGGGGGCGCGTGAGGATTCCCCCAGGGGAAACATTCCCCGAGAGACCTATAAGCATCCGGAATGTAATGCTTTTCCCTTATGCCTTTTCCCGCGTTCTTCCTCCGGATTTCGAAAAATCGGGACGGGAATGCCAATAAAACAAAGTTTACAAACATCTTGACACTGGTTTCCGGGATGAGGTAGAAATAGGGGAACTGAAATCTTGCGAATAGCCATATTTCACCGGAAAGGGGGTGGTATAGAGGAAGTTCGTTTCTTTCGTTGGAGGGGGGTTTGGTTTTCGAGTGGAATAGATAAACCAAGAAGGAGGGGAATGATGGCAGCAGACAAGGTAAACCGGTGGAAATTCGTGTACGCCGCCTTGGTTATGCAGCTGTGCCTTGGCGTGCTCTATTCCTGGTCGGTGTTCCGCGGACCGCTGGAAGCTACTAATGGCTGGGACAAGGTAGTTTCGATTGCTCCCTACCGATACTCCGTTCTCTTTTTCACGATCTCGATGATCATCGCCGGTTTCTGGCAGGACAAGTCGGGGCCAAGACTCGTCGGGTCGGTCGGAGGAGCGCTGATGGGAACCGGCGTCCTCCTTTCCGCGTTCATGTGGCAGAATGCGTGGGGCCTCAAATTCGCCTACGGAATCCTCGGCGGTTTGGGCGTCGGGTTCGCGTACGTTACCCCGATCGCCACCTGCGTGAAGTGGTTCCCGGACAAGCGCGGGACGATCGTGGGCCTGGCGGTCCTCGGGTTCGGCGCGGGATCGCTCATCTTCGCGCCCCTCATCGAGAAGTTGCTGGGAACTGACCCTGCGATGTGGGCAACGACCATTCCGCGGACCTTCATGATCCTGTCCGTCATATTCTTCATCTGCGTCATCGGCGCGGCGCAGGTCTACTCGGTTCCTCCCGCCGGGTGGAAGCCGGAAGGATGGAGTCCTCCCGCCGCTGCGACAACGGCGGCCGGCGCGGTCGCCAAGGCGGAATTCGCTCCCGGCGACATGGTCAAGACATGGCAGTTCTTCGTTCTGTGGGTCATCTACTTCCTGGGAACCGCCGTGGGGATCACCGCCATCGGACAGGCAAAACCACTCATCAAGGAGCTGGCGGCCGCCACGGCGGTCATGACGGGAGGGACGGCGTTGGGCATCATGAGCGCCTTCAACGGCGTGGGGCGTCTTGCCTGGGGCGCCACCTCGGACAAGATCGGCCGGAAGAACACGACGGTCTGCATGTTCGTCGGATACATCATCGCCTGCATGTTCCTGCTGAGAAACGTCCAGAACTTCAACCAGGCGCTCGCCGGCCTGTGCGTCGTGGGCTTCTGCTACGGCGGATACCTGGCGATGATGCCGTCGTTCACGGCCGACTTCTACGGCGCGAAGAACGTGGGCGCCAACTACGGGATCGTCTTCACCGCGTGGGGGATCTGCGGGTTCACGGTTCCCAAGTACTTCGCCGGGATCGTAGCTGCGGCGAAGGCTTCCGGAGACGTCGCCGCGGGGTACGATA
>JBFFGP010000072.1:0-5116 GCA_041557435.1 Candidatus Deferrimicrobiaceae bacterium
GGCGGATCGCGATGCCGCCGGAGGATCCGAAGTTCGTCCTTCGGAGGGTCTGGCTCACCCGCCAGGAGGAAAAGGGATACTACTACGGGCTGGCGAACACCGCGCTCTGGCCGCTCTGCCACTCGGTGTACAAGCGGCCGTTTTTCTCGCGAAGCGACTGGGAGACCTATCGGAGCGTGAACCGGAAGTTCGCCGACGTCGTCCTGGAGGAGGCCGGGGGCGATCCGGCGATCGTCTTCGTCCAGGATTACCACCTGGCCCTCCTGCCCCGGTACGTGAAGTCGGGAAACCCCGAGATCAAGGTCGTCCACTTCTGGCATATCCCGTGGCCCAATCCGGAGGCGTTCCGGATCTTCCCCTGGGGAGAGGAGCTGCTCGACGGACTGCTGGGCAACGACCTGTTCGGCTTCCACATCCAGTACCATTGCAACAACTTCCTTCAGACCGTGGAACGGACGATCGAGGCGATGGTCGATTACGAGCACTTCCGGATCTTCCGGGGAGGTCGCCCCACGTATGTGCGGCCGTTTCCCATCAGCGTCAATTTCGAACAGATCGGGCGCGATGTGCATTCCCCGACGGTGGAAAAACGGACCGAGGGATTTCTGCAGGAGCTCGGGGACATCGGAGGACTCCGGCTGTTCGTGGGAGCGGACCGGATCGACTACACCAAAGGCATCCTGGAGCGGCTCCGTGCGTTCGATCTCATGCTCCAGCGACACCCCGAGCTTCTCACGAAGGTCGCCCTTGTGCAGCTCGCGGCTCCCAGCCGTACCCACGTGGAAGCCTACCGGAAACTGAACGACGCGATGGACGAGCTGGTCGACGAGATCAACTGGCGGCACCAGACCGAGGAGTGGGCTCCCATCCGCTTCCTCCGGGCGCACCACGATTATTTCGCCGTTCTCGCCGCGTACCGGATGGCGCATGCCGTTCTGGTGACCTCCCTCCACGACGGGATGAACCTCGTGGCGAAGGAGTTCGTCTCCTCCCGGGTCGACGGGGACGGGATTCTTCTGCTGTCCCAGTACACGGGGGTGTCCCGGGAATTGGGGGAATCCCCGCTGCTGGTCAACCCGTTCGATCTCGACCAGATGGCGGACTCGATGTTCGAGGCCTTTCACATGCCGGAGGAGGAGCGTCGTTTGCGGATGGAAAGGATGCGTGCGCAGGTCGGGAAAAATACGGTGTTCGGATGGGGGAAGCGGATTTTCGAGGAGCTGGACCGGATCCTGGCCATGGAGGCCCCTCTTTGACGGGAAGGCGGCTTCGTCGCCTCTGGATATTCGACTTCGACGGAACGCTCTCCCCGATCGTCCCCGACCGGGGGGCGGCGAAGCTGCATCCCGCCGCCCGGTCTCTTCTTCTGGATCTTTCCCGTCGGCCCGACGATATCGTAGCGGTTCTGTCCAGCCGCGCGCTTGCCGACTTAATATTTCGGGTTCCCGTGCCGAAGATATTCCTGGGAGGTGGAAGCGGAGTAGAATGGAGGTTCCCGGGAGGGCAGAAGATCGGGATGACGGCGCAAGGAACCGAGAGGGCGGAAATGGCGCGGCGTTCCCTCATCCCCCTGCTTGCGGAATGCTCGAACGTTCCGGGGGTGGAGGTCGAGGACAAGTACTGGTCGGTCGCGATTCACCATCGGAAGGTTTCCCCGTCCGACATGCCGGCCTTTGACGCGTTGCGGAACCGTCTGGAAACGGAATCATCCGTTCGTATATTGTCGGGGCCTTGTGTTTTGGATATTCAGGTATTGGATGAAGTGGACAAGTCTCTGGGGGTCGAGCGGTTGTGTCGACTGCTTCGCTACGATCCGAGCCGTGGGGGGATCCTGTACGCGGGGGATGACGATAACGATGCCGCCGCGATGCGGTGGGTAGTGGCCCGGAAGGGAACGGCGATTTCGGTCGGAGGGAAAGCGAGGGTGATCGGAGCAAGCACCGTTGCGGGACCGGCCGGGCTGGCTCGGATCGTCCGTCGGATCGCCGGGCTCGCGGATACGCGGGAAGCTCCGGCCGGATCGGGGGGACCATGAAACCCTTCGAGGTCAAGGATTGCGCGCTTCTGGTCCGGATGAGCGGTCTTCCGCCGGCGATCAACCTCCGGGAACTCCGGATGCGGATCGCCGCCTGCAGCGAATCGGTCCTGATCCACCACTTCTGCGAAACCCTGCTCCGCCCGACCTTCGACAATCCCGATTACCGGAACGACTTTGCCGTCTGGGCGAAACTCTACCTCGGCGACCGCGTTCTCGCGGAACGGCTCGGGCTCATCGATCCCTATGCGATGACCTCGATCGAGGAGCTGCGAAACGTGGTCCTCGATATCCTCGAGGACCGGTTGAGCGAGGTTTCCGACGTTTCCTCGGTGTCCGGGGGGGACGAGTTCTTTTTCCTGGAGGCGACCACGGTGACCTTCGACACCGGGGAGCGGATCACCCATCCCCGGGAGCTGGCGGCCGCGGTCCGTGGGATGACGAACGGAAGCGTCTATTACCATTTCCTGGAGGCCCGGAGGCGGCTGGCCGGTGGTATGGACGACTTTTCCGCATGGCTTCACGAGGATCCGGAAAAATACCGGAAACTCATCGAGGCGCTGAAATCGATCGACTTCTATTTCTACAGCCTCCCGGAACTCCGCCGACAGATCGTGCTGGCGGTACACGTCGGAAAGGGCAAGGGATGAGCTCCCCGCTGTCCGCATACGAGCAAATCGCCGGCATCTCCGCGGTGACGCAGCTGAGGAGACTGGGGGCGCGGCTCGGCAACCTGCGAGTCGTGCATGTCAACTCCACCCGGGAAGGCGGAGGGGTCGCGGAGATTCTCGAGTGGATGACCCCCCTGATGCGCGACATCGGTCTCGACGCATCCTGGGAGGTGATCCAGGGACCGGCCCGTTTTTACCGGGTCACCAAGGCGATGCACAACGGATTGCAGGGACGCCCGGTGGAGATCTCCCCCAGGGACTGGAAGGTCTACCTGGAGGTGAACGAGCAGAACGCAAGGCGTCTCCGGCACACCCTGGAGGAGGCGGACGTCGTCGTCATCCACGATCCGCAGCCGGCGCCCCTGATTCAAATGTGCCCGGGACGGAAGGGAAAGTGGATCTGGAGGGGGCACATCGACATCAGCCGCCCCCACCGCCCGGTATGGAAGGGGCTGCTTCCGATCCTGAAGGAATACGACGCCAGCATCTTCTCGATGTGCGAATTCGCCCAGCCTCTTCCCCACCCCCAGTTCATCGTTCCCCCGAGCATCGACCCGCTGAGCGAGAAGAATATCGATCTGGAGCCGGAGGAACTCGACCGGGTCCGGAAGGAGTTCGGGGTCGGGCAGGAACACCCGCTCCTGGTCCAGATTTCCCGGTTCGACCGGTTCAAGGATCCGATCGGGGTGATCCAGGCCTTCCGCCTCGTCCGGAAGGTTTCCTCGGCCCGGCTGCTCCTGGCCGGAGGAGGTGCGTCGGACGATCCCGAGGGGAAGGCGGTGCTCGAGGAGGTGAAAGCGGCCGCGGAAGGGGATCCGGACATCCACATCGTGCTGCTCCCCGCGAACGCCCACCGGACGATCAACGCGTTCCAGCGCATCGCCGACATCATTCTCCAGAAGTCCACGAGGGAGGGGTTCGGCCTGACGGTCACCGAGGGGATGTGGAAGGGGAAGCCGGTGATCGGCGGGGACGTCGGTGGGATCCGCCTGCAGGTGGTAAACCATCACACCGGGTTTCTCGTCAACACTCCGGAGGGGGCCGCACACCGGATCCGCTATTTCCTCCACCACCGGCACCGGATCCAGGAGATGGGGGAGGAGGCGCGGGAGTTCGTCCGGGAAAACTTCCTGCTGACCCGCCACATGCGGGAGTACCTCACCCTGCTTCTGGCGGTCATCCGCGACGGGACGAGGCGGGTGATCTCGGTCTAGGGGGCGGGAAAGCCTACTTGACGGCCTCGTAGATCCGCATCGGCGGGAGGTTGAGCATTTCGTATTCCACCCGCACGGAGCGGAAAACCGATTCGAGCGGTTCCTTCAGGTGGTTGTTCGACTGGTAGAAGGTCTGGTAGGCGAGAAATCTCCCGTCTTCCCGCAGGGCGGCATGGCTGTTCTTCACGATCCCCACCCTCGTGTCATACGACAGGAAGGAGAAGGGGATTCCGGAGAGGATCGTGTCGGCGCTGCGGAACCCGCACTCCTCCAGCGTGGTCAGCACGTTCGACGCGCAGGCGTTCCGGATGGTCACCCGCGGATCCGGGAACCGTTTGGCGAGCATCCCGGCGAAGTCGGGGTTGCGCTCGATCAGGATCACCCGGGAATCGGCCGTCATCCGGGACAGGAGATGCCGGGTGAACACCCCCGTTCCCGGTCCAAACTCGACGATGACGCGGCTGCGTCGGAAGTCGATCTTCCCGCACACGTGCCGGACGCCGAACTCGGACGTCGGAGTGACGGAGGCGATATACTTGTCCTTCACGAACAGCTTCACGTAGGAGAATGTGCTCACCGAACGATCCTTCGACTCTTCCGGTTCACGATTCGCTTTGGGACGCAGGGCCTGGAATGAAAAAACCCCGGCAAGAATTGCCGGGGTTTGTTTCCGTCATCGGATTTGCGGCCTTCGGGCTCCCGCCTCAGGCGATCTTCGTGACGTTCGAAGCCTGCGGGCCCTTGGGCCCCTGGGTGATTTCGAACTCGACGCGGTCACCTTCCGCCAGCGACTTGAAGCCTTCGCCGGAGATGGCGCTGAAGTGGACGAACACGTCCGGTCCACCTTCATGGGAGATGAATCCGTACCCTTTCGCGTCGTTGAACCATTTCACGCTTCCTTGGACCAATTCTTCGTACCTCCAAACGGAATATTTGCTGCGGGAACCCAGCGCGGAACGCCTTGAACCTGCAACTGGAGTAACGCTATCAGTCCGGAAGAGTGGCGTCAAGCAAATAAACGTATGGATATGCAAGGGGTGGGGGAGAATCCGGATCGGACCTGTGCCACAACAAACCCGAGTAAACAGAAAGATTCGAAAACGGGTTGCACGCCCGGTTGTATATTCTATAGTGGAAACATCCGGGCAACCCCCGGTACAAGGCATGCTTTTCAAGGCACTTCAAGGGGCAGGCGA
>JBFFGP010000073.1:0-5064 GCA_041557435.1 Candidatus Deferrimicrobiaceae bacterium
GGCCTGAAGTACATCAAGGACAACTGGAAAGAGAAGCGTGCGCCCAAGATCGTCTTCATCTATCCGAACCACCCGTACGGCATCGCGCCCATCAAGGGCGGGAAGGAGTACGCGAAGGAACTCGGTTTCGAGGTCCTGGGCGACGAGGATGTGGGGCTGAAGGCGATCGAGGCGAACTCCCAGATGCTCTCCGTGAAGAGCAAGGGCGCCGACTTCGGGTGGATCGGCGGCACCACCCCCTCGGCAGCGGTCATCATCAAGGACGCCAAGAAGCTTGGCCTCACTACGAAGTTCCTCGTGAACATCTGGGGGAACGATGAAGACCTCGTGAAGATTGCGGGGGACGCCGCGGAAGGGACGCTGGGACTGCAGGCGGCGGCGGTGTACGGGGACGACGTTCCCGGGATGAAGCTGATCAAGGAGGTCACCAAGGGGCAGCACCAGAACACCCATTATGTCCGCGGGTGGGTCTCCATGATGGCCCTGTGCGAGGCGCTCAAGATCGCCGACAAGAAGGGGGAGCTGAACGGCCCCGGCGTGAAGGCTGCGCTCGAGACCTTCAAGGATTTCGACACGGGCGGACTCACTTCCAAGCTGACCTACACCGGGGCCGATCATCGCCCGAACATGTCGGCGAAGGTGTATGAGTACAAGGGTGGGAAAGCGGTCCTCAAGGCGACGATCGAATTGCAACGCAAGGCGGAGTGGCTCGGACTGTAGGAACGGCGTAGGACGGGACGGGACGAGGGGGGGCAACACCCCCCCGTCCCGCGGTCCCGAATATCGCTCAGGCGGAAGCTCATGCTGAAGGTGAACAACGTCGAAGTGATCTACTCGGACGTCATCCTCGTTCTCAAGGGGCTTTCCCTGGTCGTTCCGAAGGGAGAGATCGTGGCTCTGCTGGGAGCGAACGGCGCCGGCAAGAGCACGACCCTCAAGGCGATCTCCGGCCTGCTCAAGTCCGAGGAGGGGGAGGTGACCGACGGGGAGATCCTCTTCGAAGGGGAGAAGATCAACGGCCGGGACCCGGAAGAGATCGTACGCCGCGGGATCTTCCAGGTGATGGAAGGGCGCAGGGTGTTCGAGGACCTCACCGTCGAGGAAAATCTGCGGTGCGGCGCCTACACCCGGAAGGACGGCGGGAACGTGAAAGGGGACTACGAACGGGTCTACGGCTACTTCCCGCGCCTCAAGGAGCGAAGGAAACAGCTGGCCGGGTACCTCTCGGGTGGAGAACAGCAGATGCTCGCGATCGGCAGGGCACTGATGGCCCGCCCGAAGCTGATGCTCCTCGACGAGCCGTCGCTCGGCCTTTCCCCGATGCTGGTCAGGGAGATCTTCGGCATCATCCAGGAGATCAACGAGAAGGAGAAGGCCACGATCCTTCTCGTGGAGCAGAACGCCCGGGTCGCCCTTTCCATCTCCAGCTACGGCTACATCATGGAGAACGGCAAGGTGGTCCTCGACGGCGAGACCGAGAAGCTGGCCAACAACGAGGACGTCAAGGAGTTCTACCTGGGGATGACCGCGGTCGGCACCCGGAAATCCTACAAGGACATCAAGCACTACAAGCGGCGCAAACGCTGGCTCTCCTGAAAAGCGCAGGGACGTTCTGGAAACGTTTCCTCCGTCGGCGGGGAGCCCCGGGAACGGAGGCGATGGAACGATGATCGATCGGACGAAAGGGTACTACGACGAGGTCCAGGAGACGCTGCCTCCGCAGGAGCGCGAGGCGCTCCAGGCCCGGCTGCTGCAGGAAACGGTTCGTCACGCCTACGAGAATGCCCCGGCGTCGCGGAAGAAAATGGAACAGGCCGGCGTGAAGCCTGCCGATATCCGGGTGCCGGCCGACCTGTCGAAGATTCCGGTGACGCGAAAGGCGGACCTGAAGAATCTCCAGAAGGCGGAGATGCCGTTCGGCGGTCTGGCCGCGATTCCTCCCCGTGCGATGAAAAGGATCTACGTGTCTCCAGGCCCCACCTACGATCCCGAAGGAAGGGAAGGATCGCACTGGCGATGGGAGAAGGCCTTCATCGCGACGGGATTCCGTCCCGGGGATATCGTGCAGAACACCTTCTCGTACCACTTTTCCCCCGGCGGGATGATGTTCGACGACGGGTTGCTGCGGATCGGCTGCACCGTGATCCCCGCGGGGGTCGGCAACACCGAGATGCAGGCGCAGGTAATGCGCGACCTGGGAGTGACGGGCTACGTCGGGACACCCTCCTTCCTGATGACGATACTCGAGAAGGCCCGGGAGATGGGGATCGTTCCGGGGGACGGGCTGAAGCTCCAGGTGGCGATGGTCACCGCGGAGATGCTTCCGGAATCGCTGCGCGGTCGCTTTCGCGACGAGTTCGGCATCCAGGTGCGGCAATGCTACGGGACCGCCGACGTCGGTTCCCTCG
Source organism: Candidatus Deferrimicrobiaceae bacterium (assembly GCA_041557435.1). Classification (GTDB taxonomy): domain Bacteria; phylum Desulfobacterota; class Deferrimicrobia; order Deferrimicrobiales; family Deferrimicrobiaceae; genus JBFFGP01. The sequence continues at coordinate 2,409 of JBFFGP010000073.1, forward strand.
GGTACGAATGTTTCGAGGCAAGCGGGATGCACATCCCCGACGAGATCCTGCTGGAGCTGGTCGATCCCGCGGCCGGGACCACGGTGGGGCCTGGGGAGATCGGGGAGGTCGTCGTGACCCTGCCCAATCCCACCTACCCGCTGCTCCGGTTCGCCACGGGAGATCTCTCGGTCCGCACCGACGAGGCGTGCCCCTGCGGTCGAACCTCCCCCCGCCTCCTCCGGATCGTCGGACGGGTCGACCAGGTCACCAAGGTGAAGGGGATGTTCGTCCACCCGGAACAGGTGGCGGCTGTCGAGAAGAAGGTTCCGGAAGCGGGTCGCCTGCTCTTCCTCGTCACCCGAACCGGACACGAGGATCACCTGACGGTCCAGGCGGTATTGAGGGCAGGGGCGTCACCCTCCGACGCACTGGCGACCCGGATCGCCGAGACAACGCGGGAGGTGACCCGCCTGCACGGACAGGTCGTCTTCGTCGGGGAATCGGACCTCGCGGACCGGGAGAAGAAGATCGTCGACCAGAGGAAGTGGGAGTAGGGGGATCGGCCCCGCGGCCCGCAGCGATACGACCAGGGAAGGAGCCCTCGTTATGGATGCCGTCGCCCTTTCGATCCAGCTGGAAAAATACCTGCGTGTGCACACCTTTCCCCTCGGGATTCGCTCATACCGCCCGGAAGAAAATCTGCCGGAGAAAGTGAAAGTTCCATCGAAGAATTTAGGTATTAAAGTAGCGATATGCCAGGCGATATCCATTGCCAGGAGATACGGATGGACGATGGCCGTCGGGCGGGACGATATCTCCTGCCCGATCGCGAAAGCGGTCTTCGGTTTCGAGGAGCGAAACGAGTACTACACTTCCGGCAGCCTGGCCGCCGGGATGTACGCCTCCTGCCAGGAGGCGGCCGCGAAGTTCGAGGATGCGCTGGCGAAGTTCGGGGAGGGGGAATATGCCTACGTGGTGGCCGGTCCGCTGGGGCGGATCAAATATGTCCACGACACGGTCCTCGTGTACGGAAATTCGGCCCAGGTTCTTATGCTCCTGAGTGCCTGCCTCCATAAAAAAGGGGGGAGCCTCACCAGCGAATTTTCCGGGCGGGGCGACTGCTCCGATATCGTGATCCGGGGAAAGCAGACCGGGGAGCCGCAGGTGATCCTTCCCTGCCATGGCGACCGGACCTTCGGCTTGACGGGCGACGACGAGATGGCTTTCACCTTCCCCTTCGCGATGGGGGAGGAGGTGGCCCAGGGACTGGAAAAGCTCCACGCGGGCGGGGTCCGATACCCGGTCCCGACCTTCCTCCGGTTCCAGGCCGAGTACCCGAAAAGCTACCAGGAGCTCGAAGCCCTCTGGCGAAAGCAGGAGGATCCGGGCTGAGCAGGATCGAGAATGGGGAGCGGGGTTTCAAACCCCCCGGAATCCCCCTATACTCATTGCAATAGGAACGGTTTTCAGAACGTCCCCATGCTTATTTTGGGCAGGTGCAATCGGTGTACAGGCTGACGACGATCGAGGAGATCAGCGGTCGGATCCAGGCGCTCCAGGATCGGCTCGGGGCGGAGGGGATCGATGCGGCTTTCCTCGCCCAGAACGCCGACCTGTTTCACTTCACCGGGTCGATCCAGCAGGGGGTGCTCTTCGTCCCGTCGGCCGGGGAGCCGGTCTATTTCGTCCGGAGGGTCTTCGAACGGGCCCGGTCGGAATCTCCCCTCGAGCACATCGTCCGGATCGCAAGCCCCAAAGAGATCCCCGCCTTTTTCGAAAAGAAGGGGATGGTCTTCGGTTCGATCGGGTTCGAGCTCGACGTCATGCCGGTGAACACTTTCCAGCGATTCGCCGCGCTGTTCCCGGACGCGAAGGCGGTGGACCTGACGAACACCCTCCGCGAACTTCGCGCGGTCAAGGGACCCTCCGCGATCGAGGCGATGCGACGCTGCGGGAGAAACCTCTCCGCGCTCCTGATCGGGGCGGCGCGGGAGATCCGCCCCGGGCTGACCGAGACCGAGCTCGGGGGGATCCTGCAGGGCAGGGCGATCTCCCAGGGGCACACGACGATCACACGGATGCGGGGATGGAACCAGGAGGTGGGGCTGGGCTGCGTGATCTCCGGGCCCGACAGCGCCATCCCCTCCTACGCCGATTTCCCGACCGCCGGGAAGGGATCCTCCCCCTATGTCCCGGTGGGGCATGGAGAGCGGGCGTTCCGGGAGAACGAGCCGATCATCGTCGACCTGATGTGGGCGCAGGACGGCTACCTGGTCGACATGGCCCGGACCTACGTCTGCGGGACCCTGCCGGAGAAGCTGCGGATGGCCCACGAGATGACGGTCAAGGTGATGCGCAACATCGAAAGCGCCATCCGTCCCGGGGCGGTGGCGGGGGATCTCTACGAGATCGGGATGGAGATGGTCTCCCGGACCCCCTTCCCGCAGAACTTCATGGGCCCCCCCGGATACAACGTCAAGTTCATCGGCCATGGCGTCGGGATCGAGACCGACGAGTTCCCTTTCATCGCGAAAGGGTCGAACACGGTGCTGGCGCCCGGAATGACCTTCGCTCTCGAACCGAAGTTCGTTTTCCCGGGCGAGGGGGCCGTGGGGCTGGAGAACTGCTACCTGGTGACCGACAGCGGATTCGAAAAGCTCACCCTGATGAGGGA
>JBFFGP010000074.1:0-5050 GCA_041557435.1 Candidatus Deferrimicrobiaceae bacterium
ATCTGCCCCAGGCGAACGCCAAGGCGATGCGGTCGGATGAGGAGCGCCTCGTGATCACCGTGGACCGGAACAGCAGAATCTTCGTCGGGAAGCAGCCGATGGAGTTCAACCGGCTGAGCAGCGCACTCCAGGCCATTGTCGCACGGCGCACCGACCGGCAGGTCTACTTCCGCGCCGACCGGGCAGTCCCGTACGGATTCGTCGTGAAGGTCATCGCGGAGGTCCGAAACGCCGGAATCGAAAAGCTCGGAATGGTCACCGAACCCCTTGAGCGTTGAACAGCGGGGTAGCCACGCGCATGCGGACGTACCCCCTCGCGTTCACCCCGATGGAACATCTTCTCCGCAGAATGATCGCCGTATCCGTGGCGGTCCACGTGGCCGCATTTGCCCTGTGCGCCTTGTGGGCAGGTTTACGCTCCCCGCCCGCCAGGTTCCTCTCCGTGGCCGTGGTGGACCTGGTCGGGGGAGAGGCGCTTGCCCCCCCGCCCCCGGCGAAGACCGTGAAGAAGAAGGAGGAGCCTGCGGCTCCTCCTCCCTTGCCGGCGAAGGAGGAAAAGAAAAGCAAGGCGGAGGAGGCACCCGACGAAGGGGACCTCGCCCAAAGCATTCGGAAGATGAGGGAGAAAAAGGATTCCACCGAGCAACTCCGGAAGGCGGTAGTGGCGATACGGCGGGAGAAGGCCGCCCGCAAGGCGATACGGCAGATCGGGGAGAGGGTCGGGCGCAGGATCGACCTGCCCGCGGTCGCCGCCAAGCCGAAGCGTTCCTCTCCTTCCCCGCCGACGGGGTTCGCAGGCGCCCCCGGAACCGCCCGGGTGCCGCCGGAGTACCTTGCCTACTTCCGTCGGCTGGACGAGAAGATCCGGTCGAACTGGACCGTTCCCACCCTTGGGATGGAAGAGAAGGAAAAGCTCATGGTGCAGCTCCGGATCGTCATCGAGAAGAGCGGTCTGGTGTCGCGGGTGCGGATGGAGAAGACCTCCGGCAACTCCTTCTTCGACGATTCCGTGCGGCGCGCCATCAACAAGGCGAGTCCGCTTCCCATCCCTCCCGAGCAGCTGCGCGGAGGGGAGGACCACTACGAGGTCGGTTTCCGTTTCTACGGGGCCGGGGGGGGTATGTGATCCGTTTCCCCGGCGTGCTTCTTCTTTCCCTGCTTCTTCTTCTTTTCCCTTCCGTTACCGGGGCGGTTCTGTACATCGACATCAATGCGCCCGGAGGAAAGCGGATGCCGGTCGCCCTCCCGGACTTCGTCGTAACGGGAGGGGACGCGTCCCTCGCCCGGGATCTCCCCGGGACGATCGCGGGGGATCTCGCTATGACATCGCTTTTCGACGTCATCCCGAGACCGGCCTATCTCGAAAGGATCGTTACGGAGCATTTCTCGGGGAGGCGTCTCTCCTTTCCCGATTGGAAGATGATCGGGGCCGAGGCCGTGGTGATCGGGAAGGTGGAGGTCCAGGGCGACCAGATGAAGTTGGAAATGCACCTCTACGACGCCACCCTCGGGAACATGATGGCGGGCAGAAAGTACACCGGCCCCGTACGCCGCTTTCGGAAGATGGCGCACAAGTTTGCAAACGAGGTTCTCTACGCCTTCACGGGGGTTCGTGGGGTGTTCGACACCGAGATCGCCTTCACCGCAAGGCCGGGAAAAGGAAAAGGGAAGGAGATCTACGTCATCGGGCTCGACGGCAAGGACCTGCGCCAGTTGACCGACAACCGGAGCTTTAATCTCTTTCCCCGCTGGTCGCCGGACGGAGAATGGCTTGCCTACACCTCCTACCGGACAGGAACCCCCCAGATCTACATGCGCAACCTTTTCTCCGGCACGGACCGTCTCGTCGTGCGCTACGGGAACTCGAAATCCCCCGGATCGTTCTCCCCCTCCGGCGACTCCCTGTATGCCACCTTGAGCGTGGGGGGGAACTCCGACATCTATCGGGTTTCGCTTTCCGGCTCCTCCGTTCGGAAGGTCGCCGGCGGATGGGGGATCGAAGTCTCCCCCTCGGTATCTCCCGACGGGAAGAGCATCGCCTTCGTGTCCGACCGGAGCGGCTCGCCCCAGGTTTACGTCAAGGAACTCGACTCCTCGGATGAGCGGCGCGTCTCCCGGGCGGGGTACTACTCCACCTCGCCCTCCTGGTCGCCCGCGGGCGACCGGATCGCATTCACCTCCCTCTCGGAAGGCAGGTACGCGATCTACACGGTCCGCCCCGACGGGTCGGACCATCATCTCGCGATTTCGGACAACGGCAGTTGCATCGATCCGTCCTTCTCGCCGGACGGCCGGTATCTGGTTTACACGTTACGAAAAAGTGGCTATTCTGAGTTGAAAATCGCATCCGTGGACGGACGGTGGAAAAGAAGACTCTTCAAGGGGCTGCGCGTCGTGGGGTCACCCTCGTGGTCACCCAGGCAGTGACGGCCGAAGGTGTTGTCCGGCTCTGCGTGTTGGATCCAAATTCGCATGTCATGAGGAGGAAGAGATGAAAGTTTCGGGGGGGAAGTGGGTACATGGAGTGTTGTCGGTGGTTCTGGTGTTCGCGGTGGGATGTGCGAAGAAGGAACTGGTGAAATCAACCGATACCGCTCCGGAAGCGGGAATATCGACACCCACCACGCCGGAGACGCAGCCCGGCATGCAGGAGCCGATCGTCTCCGAGACCCTGAAACCGGAGTCGCAACCGTCCGAGACGCAGACGGCGATGGCCGGCATTGCGGCGACCCAGGAGAGACCGTCCGATTTTCCCGATATCCATTTCGATTACGACAAATCGTTCATCCGGGAAGACGCCAGGCCCATTCTCCAGGACGTGGCCGACTACCTGAAGAGTGACCCGAGCAGATCGATTCTCATCGAGGGGCACTGCGACGAGCGCGGGACCGCCGAGTACAACATCGCGCTGGGCGAGCGTCGCGCCGAGAGCACCAGGAACTATCTCGTCTCCCTCGGAGTGAGAAGCGGCGCGATCTCCACGGTGAGCTTCGGGGAGGAGAAGCCGATGGACCCGGGCCACACCGAAGGGGCGTGGGCGAAGAACCGCCGGGCCCATTTCGTGCGGAAGTAGGGAAACGATGACTCGACACCGCTTCACATCCTTTTTGTGCCTCGTCCTGCTGGGACTTGCGGCGGGCGGTTGCGCCGTGGCGGACACCGGAGCGTTCGTACGCCTCCAGGAGGACATGGAGGCCTTGAAGAGGGAGGTCGCAGCCGGGAGGACGGTGGCGGGGACCGGTCCGGCGGGCGCCGGCCCGGGGCAATCCGAACTTGCCTCCTTCCAGAGAAACCTGGCGGACTTGGCGGCGGACAACGACCGGATGAAGGCGGATATTCTCGCCGTCAGCGCCCGCAACGACGAGACGAGGGCGGAGATGCAGGGAGAGATCAGCCGCCTCAACGCAACCACCGCCGAATTGGGAGAGGCGGCCCAGGAGATGCGGACGAAGATCGCCCGGCTCGAGGAGATCGAGAAACGGGTCGCCGCTCTCGAGAAGGGTGGGATGGGTCCGGAGGCGAAACCGCCCTCCACAACTCCGCAAACGCCGGTGGTGGATATTACGACTCCCGAGGAGGTGTACGATTACGCGTTGGGCCTCATCAAGAACGGGGATACACAGAAAGGGAGAGAGGTCCTGAACTCCTTCGCCGCGAAATACCCCACCCACCGGCTCATGCAGAACGTTTTTTACTGGAAGGGGGAGACATTCTACGCCGAGAAGGATTACGAGAGCGCCATTCTCTCGTTCCAGGACGTGGTCGACAGGTTCCCCCGGGGAGAAAAGGCCCCCGACGCGATGCTGAAGCAGGGGCTTGCCTTTCATGCCATGAAAGACAAGAAGAACGCACAAATTCTCTACCAGCTGCTCCTGTCCAAGTACCCGAATTCCCCCGCGGCCGATAAGGCGCGCCAGAAGCTCGCCGAACTCAAGTGAACCGGCCGGCACCAAACCCGGAGGATGGATGATCAAAAATTTCGTGCTGGACACCAATGTCCTGCTGCACGATCCCACCGCCCTTTTTCGATTCCGAGACAACCGGATCATTATCCCCATCACCGTCATCGAGGAGCTCGACCGCTTCAAGAAGGACCTGAACATGCTCGGGCGCAACGCCCGGACGGTGTCGAAATTCATCGACCGGCTGCGGAGGCAGGGGACCCTGGCGGAGGGGGTTTCCCTCGAGAACGGCGGAATGCTCCGCGTGGCGTTCGACGGCGATGGTTCACCCCTTCTTCCGGCCGAGCTCCAGGGGAACCGGGAGGACAACCAGATCCTCGCCGTGGCGTTGGGCGAGAAGGCACGGGACAGGAACAATCCCGTGGTGGTCGTGTCCAAGGACACCAACCTGCGGATCAAGGCGGACGCCCTCGGCCTGCGGGCGGAGGATTACGAGAGCGACCGCGTGGAGATCGAGGAGCTCTACCGGGGCTACCGGGAGGTTCCGGTCGAAAAGGCGTGGATCGACGCTTTCTACGCGGCGGGGGAGAGCGACCTCCCGCCCGGTGCGGAAGAGCTGCATCCCAACGAATACCTCGTTCTCAAGAACTCCTCCTCGCAGTCCGCCCTCGGGAGGTACGACTTCGCCCGGAAGAAGGTCCGCGTCCTCCCCTCGTTCAAGGAGGACGTCTGGGGAGTTCGCCCGCGCAACAAGGAGCAGCACTTCGCCCTCGACATCCTGCTCGACGATTCGGTCAAGCTCGTGACGCTTGCCGGGAAGGCGGGGACGGGGAAGACGCTCCTGGCCATTGCTGCCGGCCTGCGGAAGACGTCCGACGAGGAGGCATACCAGAGGCTGCTCGTGTCCCGCCCGGTGTTCCCGATGGGGAAAGACATCGGTTTCCTCCCCGGGGACCTCGAGGAGAAGCTCAAGCCCTGGATGCAGCCGATCTTCGACAACGTTGAATACCTGTTCGGGTACAGCCGCAGGAAACGCCAGGGAATGCGCGGTTACCAGGAGCTGATCAACCTGGGGATTCTGGAGATCGAGCCGCTGACGTACATCCGGGGGCGGTCGATCCCGAACCAGTACATCATCATCGACGAGG
>JBFFGP010000075.1:0-4983 GCA_041557435.1 Candidatus Deferrimicrobiaceae bacterium
GAACTTCATGTTGTCGCGCAGGTAGTCGAAGCCGAACTCGTTGTTCGTCCCGTAGGTGACATCGCTCCGATAGGCGGCCTGCCGCTCCTGGTCGTCCATCCCGTGTACGATCACCCCTACGGACAGGCCGAGGAACCGGTAAATCGCCCCCATCCACTCCGCGTCCCGCTTCGCCAGATAGTCGTTCACGGTGATGAGATGGACGCCTCGGCCCGAAAGGGCGTTCAGGACGATGGGAAGGGTGGCGCCGAGCGTCTTCCCCTCGCCGGTCCGCATCTCGGCGATCTTCCCCTCGTGCAACACCACTCCGCCCACGAGCTGGACGTCGAAATGCCGCATGGCGAGGACGCGTTTGCCTGCCTCGCGGACCGTGGCGAAGACCTCGGGGAGAAGGTCGTCCACGGACTCCCCTTTCTCCAGCCGCTGCCGGAACTCCGCCGTGCGCGCCGCGAGACGATCGTCCGGGAGACTGGCCACCGTGGGCTCAAGGGAGTTGACCCGGTCGACTATGGGCCGTATCCGATCCAGCACGCGCTCGTTGTGCGTGCCGAACACTTTCTTGAAGAGATTTTCCAGCATCGGAGAGTTCCTTATGTGGGCTGCCGGTTCCAAAAAAAAGCGCCCCGACGGGGAGGGGCCCCGGGAGCACTCAGCGACTTCGCCCTTTCCCTGCTTACTTCAGAAAGCGGACCGGGTTGACGGGGAGGCCGTTTACGCGAACCTCGTAGTGAAGATGCGGACCGGTCGTCCGACCCGTCTCCCCCACCTTCCCGATCACGCTCCCTCGGGGAACGGTGTCGCCTGCCTCGACCAACCGTTCCGAAAGATGCGCGTATACCGTACGGTAACCGTTCCCGTGGTTGATCTCGACGAGATTCCCGTATAGCGACTCGAATCCGCCCCGGATCACCTTGCCCCCCGCCGCCGCCTTGACCGGGCTCCCCTTCGGGGCGTTGATGTCCAGACCGTGATGGAACACTTTGGTGTTGGTGAAGGGCGAGACCCGGACGCCGAACCTCGACGCGATCAACCCCCGGACCGGCCACGAGGAAGGCAGGCTCTCCAGATAGGTCCTTCGTATGTCGAGCTTTTCGCAGATGACCTCGAGATTCTTCCCGTCCACAAGGAGGCTCTCTTTCAACCGGTCACATCGAAGGTCGAGGAGACTATCCAGCCGATTCGTCGTCGCAACCTCGGGCGTTTCCGCGCCTCCGATCCCCCGTTTGTCCTTCCTTCTCCCGGGGTGCAGCGCTTCGTTGATGTTGACGAGCGAGCGGACGCGGGCGTCGAGAGTCCGGATCCTCTCCACCTCGGTCTCCAGGCTTTCGAGTTTTCCGTAGAGGCTGTAGAGCGAAAGGTTCTGCTCGCTTACCCTCTGCCGAAGGGTCCCAAGTTCCCTTACCTGGGATAGATTCTCCCTGTAATCATAGACAAATTGCGTCCCCAGAACGAACATAACGGCGAGGACCCCGATGGTCGCGATAAGCCCCCCCCGGCCGATCTGGAACTCCCGGGGTCTCCCATCGTCACCAACCTGGATGGAAAACGTGAAACGCTCGCGCAATTCCCCCACATCCCCCCAGCCCGGAAAGTTGGACGTACCGTACCATAAGTCCGGGAACGGTGTCAACGAGAGGACCCGTATTACCGACCGTACTCCCGGATTCGGAAGAGCAGCATTTCACCCCGCAGCCCTCTTCTTATGTTTCTTTTCCGGCTCCCTGTTCCGAGCCACTACCGGATCGACGATTTCCCCGCAGTTCAGACATCTCCAGGCATGGAAGAGATCCAGCATATCCTGGAACCGCTCGTATACCATCGCCCCGTTGCATCGGGGACAGCGAACACCGTGTCGTCGCGCCATCGTATCTCCCTCCTCACAACAATTTGATGCCTCTGCCCCGACCCGGTTTCACACGCAAGTTTCTCCCGGATATGCCGATAAGATGAGGTGACGGGGCGATAACCGCGCGAGAGGAGAACTGTTGGCGACTGCAAGGAAACGTATAGGCGAACTACTTGTGGAGACCGGTCTCCTCTCCGAGGAGAACCTGACGCGCGCACTGTCCGAGCAGCGCACCGAGCGCAAGAAACTGGGCGACGTCATCGTCTCCCTGGGGTTTGCCACCGAGGAGGAGATCGCCCAGGCTCTCTCCCTCCAACTCGGGATCCCGATGGTCGACCTTACCCACACGCCCGTCGAGCCCCAGGCAATCGAGCTGATTCCCGAAAGGGTGGCCAGGAAGCACCTTATCGTGCCGATCTCCCTCGAGGGCCGGGACTTAAACGTCGCCATGGCCGACCCCTTGAGTTTCGAGGCGTTCGAAGACGTCCGATTCGCCTCCGGCTACACCCTCAAGACCTCAATCGCCACTCGGTCGGGGATCCTTTGGGCGATCGACCAGCATTACCACCTCGGGTCCTCCTTGAACACCATCGTCCAGGACATCGCCGAGGAATGTATGGTCGAGGTCGTGCAGGATCCGAAGGAGAGCAACGGCAAGGATGTCGATGACCTCCGGAAGAAGAGCGAGGCGGCCCCCATCATCCGGATGGTGAACCTTTTCGTCGCAGAGGCGGTCGCCCAGGGTGCCTCCGACATCCACGCGGAGCCCACGAAAACGACCCTGAAGATCCGCAACCGGGTCGACGGGGTCCTCCGGAAGTCCCTCGAACTGCCGAAGTGGGTGCAGGGCGCGGTCATCTCGCGGATCAAGATCATGGCCAAGATGGACATCGCTGAGAAGAGGCTCCCCCAAGACGGCCGGATCGGGGTCCGCGTGGGGGCGACGGAGCTCGATCTGCGCGTGTCCACGATGCCCGCCACGCACGGCGAAAAAGTGGTCATCCGGGTCCTGGACTCGGCGAACTCCCAAATCCCTTTCGAGTCGATGGGGATGCCCGAGGAGGAGCTCCGGCAGCTGGAGACGCTGATCTGCCGCCCGCAGGGGATCCTGCTCGTCACCGGCCCGACCGGCTCCGGCAAGACGACGACCCTCTACGCAGCACTCAACCGGATCAAGTCCGAGGAGCGGAACATCACGACGATCGAAGACCCCATCGAGTACGAGATCGCCGGGGTCAACCAGGTTTTAATCCAGGAGAAAATCGGGCTTACCTTCGCGGCGACCCTGCGCGCAATGCTCCGGCAGGACCCCGACGTCATCATGCTGGGGGAGATGCGCGACCTCGAGACGACCACGATCGCGATGCAGGCGGCTTTGACCGGACATCTGGTCCTCTCTACGATGCACACCAACAGCTCGGCGGCCACCGTTACCCGGCTTCGCAATCTCGGTATTCCGCCCTACCTCATCGGCTCAACCTTGATCGGTATCGTGTCCCAGCGGCTGGTGCGGGTCATCTGTCCGAAGTGCCGCGTCCAGGAGAAGCCGTCCGAGCAGGACCTCGCGCGGGTCGGCCTCGCGAAGTCGAAAACCGACAAGATCACGTTCTACCAGGGAGAAGGGTGTCCGTCGTGCGGAGGGACAGGATACCGCGGCAGGACGGGAATATTCGAGGTCCTTCCGTTCCACCAGCAGATGCGCGATCTCGTGATTGCCAAGGGCTCCGAGACCGACATACGCCAGCTCGCCGTGGCAAATGGGATGACGACGCTCGGGCGGGCGGCGCTGGAAAAGGTGAAGGCGGGCGTGACGACCTTATCGGAACTGTACCGGGTCGTGGAGACCGAGGAGGAGTTCGGCGCCGGCTGCCCGCATTGCGGTACATCCCTCGGACCCGACTTCGTGATCTGCCCGGGGTGCGGCCACTCCCTCGTCTCGAGCTGCCCGTCGTGCCGGAAGATGGTTTCCCCGGAATGGAAGTTCTGTCCCTACTGCCGCCAAGACGCCGTGACCGAGGACCGCAAGCGTTCGTTCGCCTAGTCCCACCCGCCTACACGAAGTGGCATGCGGTGAAGCGTCCTGGAGCGGATTCGCGCAGGAGGGGGCAGACCTCCTCGCACACCTTCTGCGCCATGAAACAGCGGGTGTGGAACCGGCACCCCGGCGGAATGTGAATGGGACTCGGGATTTCCCCCGAAAGAACGATCTTCTCCCGGGGTGCTCCTCCCGGCATCGGCACGGCCGAGAGAAGGCTCCGCGAGTAGGGGTGGAGAGGCTCTCTAAACAGGTCGGCGGCCGGGGAAACCTCCATCAGCTTCCCCAGGTACATCACGGCGACGGTGTCGCTCACGTGGCGGATCACCCGCAGGTCGTGGGAGACGAACAGGTAGGCGATCCCGTACTCCTCCTGGATGTCCCGCAGCAGGTTCAGGATCTGCGCCTGCACGGAGACGTCCAGGGCCGACACCGGCTCGTCGGCCACGACGAGCCGGGGAGAGAGGGAGATCGCGCGGGCGATCCCGATCCTCTGTCTCTGTCCGCCCGAAAACTCGTGAGGGTACTTGTCGGCGGCGTCGGCGGAAACTCCCACCCGCTGGAGGAGCTGCTCGGCCTTTTCCCGAATCTCGCCTCCGCGGGCGATCCCGTGGACCCGCCACCCTTCCCCCACGATGTCGCGGACCCGCATCCGGGGGTTCAGGGAGGAGTAGGGATCCTGGAAGATGATCTGCATCTTTTTCCGGGTCCGGCGGAGCTCCTCGCCGGAGAGCGCCGTGATGTCCCGCCCTTCGAAGACCACCTTTCCCGCATCTGGTGAGATCAGACGAATCGCCACACGCCCGAGCGTCGTCTTCCCGCACCCCGACTCCCCCACGAGCCCCACCGTCTTCCCGGGGGGCACTTCGATCGACACGCCGTCGATTGCGGTAACCCGCAGCGTCTCGGTGGAGAAGAACGATTTCCTCACCGGGAAGAACCTGTAGATATTCTCCAGTGAGAGAAGAGGGCCGCTCTCCCGGCTCATCCCGAATCCCCCTTCCGGACCTTCCTCTGATAGTGGCACGCCGCCTGGTGACCCGGAGCGTACTCCTCGAGAGAAGGATCCACCTCGTCGCAGACCGCCAGTTCGTCCCTTTCC
>JBFFGP010000076.1:0-4912 GCA_041557435.1 Candidatus Deferrimicrobiaceae bacterium
GCGATCCTTCTCGAGCAGCATCCGGATGGCGTTCTCCACCTGCTTCTGGTGCCCCTCGTAGGTGGGGTGGTATCCGCGCAGCTTCACCTCCTTCGGGAGGTGGTACTCCGCGGTGGCGGTCAGGACGTCCTTCGGGATGTCGACCAGCACGGGCCCCGGGCGGCCGGTAGAGGCGATGTAGAACGCCTCCTTGATGATGCGCGTCATGTCCTTGGTCTGCTTGATCAGGTAGTTGTGCTTGGTGCAGGGCCTCGTGATCCCGATGATGTCGGCCTCCTGGAACGCGTCGTTGCCGATCATGAGCGTGGGAACCTGGCCGGAGAACACCACAATGGGAATCGAGTCCATGTAGGCCGTGGCGATCCCCGTGACGGTGTTGGTCGCCCCCGGACCGGAGGTCACCAGACAGACCCCGGTTTTCCCCGAGGCGCGTGCGTACCCGTCGGCCATGTGGACCCCCCCCTGCTCGTGGCGGACGAGAAGGTGCCGAACCTTCGTGTTCTGGAACAGTGCGTCGTAGATGTTCAGTACCGCTCCCCCGGGGTACCCGAATACCACATCGACATCGAGATCCTCCAGCGCCTTGACGAAAATTTCCGCTCCCGTCATCTTCACGACATCCCCCTTACCGGACCACGGCTCCGGTGCCCGCCGAGCCCACCATGCTGGCGTACCGGGCCAGATATCCCGTCCGGACCTTGGCCGGCGGGGCCTTCCAGGATTTCTTCCTGCGGGAAAGCTCCGCCGCAGGGACGTCCAATGTGAGCCTGCGCTTCGGGATGTCCAGCACGATCTCGTCCCCGTTCTTCACGAGAGCGATCGGTCCCCCCTCCATTGCCTCGGGGGACACGTGCCCGATACACGGCCCGTGTGTCCCGCCGGAGAACCGCCCGTCGGTAATAAGGGCCACCTCGGTCCCCAATCCCATTCCCATGATGGCAGAGGTGGGGGAAAGCATCTCGCGCATCCCCGGCCCCCCTTTCGGACCCTCGTACCGGATGACCACGACCATGCCCGGCCGGATCTTCCCCCCCATGATCGCCGCCATCGCGTCCTCCTCGGAGCCAAAGACCGCAGCCTTCCCCCGGAAGGTGAACATCGACGGGTCGACGCCCGACTGCTTGACCACCGCGCCCCCCGGCGCGAGGTTCCCGGTGAGGATCGCAAGCCCCCCCTCGGGGCGCACGGGAGCCTTGACTTTCCGGATGATACCGTCGTTCACGACACGCCCTTTCCTTGCGATTTCGATGATGTCCTTTCCCGAGACGGTCGGATTCTTTTTCAGCCTGGGCAGCAGCCGGTTGAGGATCGCCGGGATCCCGCCGGAAAACTCCACGTCCTCCATCATATGGGAACCCGCCGGTGTAACCGTGGTGAGCTGCGGCGTCTCCCGCGACAGCCGGTCGAATTCCGTCAAGGGAAGGGACACGCCCGCCTCGTGGGCGACGGCCAGAAGGTGCAGCACCGAGTTGGAAGATCCACCGAGGGCAAGATCGACCCGGATGGCGTTCTCAAAGGCGGCGCGCGTCAGGATCTTGCGCGGGGTGATCCCTTTTCGCACCAATTCCATGACTGTCTGTCCGGTCGCATACCCGATGTGGCGCTTCTTGGACATGCCGGCCAGGGCGGTCGCGCACCCCGGCAGGGACATCCCGAGGGTCTCGGTCAGGCAGGCCATGGTGTTGGCGGTGTAGAGCCCCTGGCACGACCCCTCTCCCGGGCACGCCTCCGCTTCGAGGTGGCTAAGCATCTTCGCGTCGATCTCCCCGCGCTGGTATCTCCCGACGGCTTCGAAGGTGTCCGCTACGAGCGAGAGCCGCCGGTCTCCCATCCTGCCGGAGAGCATCGGGCCCGCGGTCAGGACGATGGAGGGTATGGATAGCCGCGCGGCGGCCATGAGCATTCCGGGGGTGATCTTGTCGCAGTTGGTCAGCAGGACGAGCCCGTCGAGAGCGTGTGCCTCGGCGACCGATTCGATCATGTCGGCGATCAGCTCGCGCAAGGGGAGGGAGTAATGCATCCCCCGGTGTCCCATCGCGATCCCGTCGCATACCGCCGGTACCCCGAAAAGGAACGGGTGGCCGCCCGCGGCATGCACGCCGTTCTCCACGACGCGCTCCAGCGCCCGCATCCCGACATGGCCCGGGACCAGGTCGGTGTAGGAAGTCGCCACACCGATGAAGGGCTTTCCCATCGACTCCTGGGGAACCCCGGCGGCGCAATAGAGCGCCCGGTGGGGCATCCGCTCCAATCCCTTTTTCGTGCGGTCACTTCGCATCTTTCCTTCCCCTCGCCTGCTCAAAAATAAACTTCCCCCCCGGGAATGGAATCCCCCAAAAAGGACGTCGCCTGCAAAGATTCCCCTGCCGTATCGAGCGCAAGAGCGGCCTTGCGCCCGCGCCGCATGACAGGGAGGATTCTCCCTTCCTGTGCTATTGTCTGGAGAGCCTCTGCGCGATTTTGTCCTTTTTCACCAGCTTCAGTTTCTGAAGCCGCTTCCGCTCCATCTCCTCGTCGGGGGAAAGGTATACCTTCCGGTCGAACTCCTTGAGTTTCTCATCCAGCGAACGGTGCTCCTGAACCAGGGTTTTAAATTCCGGATCCTTTTCGATAAGAGCAGCTTTTCTCTCTTCCTGGCTCCGCTCCCCCATCGGCACCTCCGGATCTGGGATGATATTCGAGTGTAGCAGAGGAAGGTCAATTGTCAATTTTCGGCCCGGGGAAACTTCCCTTGCGGCGACGAATCTCCGCCTCGGAGGAGCGGACATACGCAGGGACGACCGTACTCGCCCTCCTCGCCTCTCCCGCCAAGACCATTTGTACACCCAGGAGGCCAACGGCCGACGCTCTCGGCAATCCCTCGCCGGTCGGGAGAAAGAGGGCGCGCCCGCCCATCCGCTCCCGAAACAACCCTCCGTACGGGATCGTCCCGTCCCCGCAGAAAAGAACCTTCCCTTCCGGGAACCAGTCCGGAAGGACGTCCGGCGGCACCGCCGCGTCGGGTCCGACGCGGAGACACTCCCGCCCCTCCCAGCGGTAGATCCCCGCATAGACTTCTTCCTTTTTCGCGTCCAGCACGGGACACACAAGCGCCTCGTCGGCCGGGAAGCGCGACGCCAGGGCGTGCAGTGTCGGTACGGGCACGATGGGCAAGCCCCACCCGAAACAGAACCCCTTCGCGGCCGCCATTCCCACGCGTAAGCCCGTGAACGATCCGGGGCCCGCCGAAACCGCCACGTGCGAAACTTCGTCTGCCCCTCGGCCCGATTCCGCTAGCAGCCGGTCAATCCCGGCAAGGAACGTCTCGGAGACCTGCTTCTCCCGGGAGAGCACCGTCTCCCCCAGGATCCGGAAATCGGAAACGAGCGCGACGCTTCCGCACGGCGTCGCCGATTCGATGGCCAGGATCAAGCGGCTATCCGGCGATCAGCCGCGCAATGTCGTTGTAGAACACGAGAGCTGTGAGCATGAGAATCACGGCCAGCCCTACCTGTTGCGCCATCATCCTCGCCTGCGGGGAGAGGGGTTTGCGTCGCAACGCCTCGATCGAGAAGAAGAGAATGTGTCCTCCGTCGAGGATCGGGATGGGAAGGAGATTCAGGATCCCCAAGTTCACGCTCAACAACCCGAGGAAGTACGCAAACGGTGAGATCCCCTCCCGGGCCTGGTCCCCCGCTATCTGTGCGATGAGGATCGGCCCCCCGAGCGTATCGGAGGGAAGAACCCGCATAACGAGCTTTACCACCGTGAGCACGGTCAGGTAAATGATCCTCCACGTCTCCTCCGCCGCTCGCCCGATGGCGGCCACTGGGTGGATCTTTCTCTGGATCACATCCTTGCTGGCCACGATGCCGATCTTGGGACCCTCCACTTTCTCCCCGAAGATGGTCTGTCCCTCCCGGATTTCCGGCTTGACCGTAACCCGGATCTCTTCCTCCCCGCGCAGAACAGTCAAGGGCAATTCCTTGCCTGCCCCCGTTTCCCGAATCCCGGCGGCGAGCTCCTCCCACGTCGCGATTTCCTTCTCCCCGATCCGGACGACGAGGTCGCCGGCCTCGAGCCCCGCCCGCGCCGCCGGTGTGTCCGGCATCACGTCCCCGATTTTCGGTGTCAGGACGGGGACCCCGCCCAGGAAAACGACCCAGAACACGAGATACGCGAATACGAGGTTCGCAACCGGCCCTGCACCCACGATCAGCATCTTCACCCAAACCGGCTTATGACAAAACGCCTTCTCCCGCTCCTCGGGGGATACCTCCTCCGCGTCGTTTTCCCCCACGAGCTTGACGTACCCCCCGAGCGGTATGGCGGATATCAGATACTCGGTTTCCCCTCTCTGGATTCCCGCGAGTTTCGGCCCGAACCCGAAGGAGAACTTCGTGACTCCCACGCCAAGCCAACGGGCGACGGCGAAGTGACCGAACTCATGCACGAAAATAAGAATGCCCAGAACAATGAGGAATGACAGGAAGTAGATCACGGTCTGCGCGGTCTCCTCTTTCGGAATATGATGCGGGATGCCTCTTCCCTCGCCGTGGCATCCGCGCGGAGCATATCCTTTAGGGTAACAGGCCTTTTCCCTCCGCGCCACGCCGCCATCAAGGTCTCCACCACCCCGATGATGTCGGTAAAACGGATCCGCCCGGCGAGAAACGCGTTCACCGCGACTTCGTTCGCGGCATTCAGGGTTGCTGGCGCCGTTCCTCCGGCCGCCGCGGCGGCGTACGCAAGGGAGAGGGCCGGAAAATTCTTCGTGTTGGGCTGTTCGAATTCCCAACCATCCATTCGATGCCGGGGGAGACGGGGCAGTTCCAGCGAAAGCCGCTCGGGATACGACAGAGCATACCCGACGGGGATCCGCATGTCGGGGATGCCCAACTGTGCGATCATGATGCCGTCCCGGTACTCCACC
>JBFFGP010000077.1:0-4880 GCA_041557435.1 Candidatus Deferrimicrobiaceae bacterium
GCACCGGTGGTCGCACCCCTCCAGGATCTTGACGTACGCCGACGCCTCCCCCGGCTCCCGGTGCCGGTGCCGGTACGCCTCCTCCGGCAATGTGCCCGACCCCACAAAAGAGCGAGGATGGCTTCCCTCGAACAGTCTCCTTAGCAGCACGGGAATCGCTGCTATGTCGCTTGGGCCCACGAACAGGTCCACCTCCGGCAGGGCATCCGGCAGGTCATCCCGGTACCGCTTCGCCAGACAGCCGGCCACGACGAGACGCCGGATCCGCCCCCGTTCCTTCTCGCCCGCCAGGGCGAGGATCTCCCCGATCGACTCTTCCTTCGCGTCGCGGATAAACCCGCACGTGTTGACGATTCCCACGTCCGCGCGGCCCCGGGATACAATGCGGTACCCGTCCCTGGCGAGGAGACCGGACATCACCTCCGCGTCCACGGAATTTTTCGCGCACCCGAGCGTCAGGATACGAACTGCGATCCCGGGATTTTTCCCTCCCCTCATCCGTCCACCACCTCGACTCCGGCCGTTTCCCGGAACCGGAAGAGGTCCGCGGGGAGAGACGGGTCGACCACGATGTCATCGAAATAGAGGTGGTTCGACCCCCCCAGGCGGTCATACAGGTGAATCTGCCGGATCGCCAGATCCGCGTCGTCCACCACGAGGTCGACCCTCTTCACTTCCGGCGCCCCGTCCCCTTTCGGAACCAGGCGAAGCGCAGTCTCCCTCTCACCCTTAAGAGGCGTCATTTCCTCCACGCGGAAGTATTCCGTGATATCGCCCTTCCCGAAGAGAAGAAGGAGGGGAATCTTTCCGCCGAGCACCCCCTCGTCGATCTTCCGCCGAAACACCTGGGGCGAATCGGGGGGTCGGAAGTAGAAGTAACGCCCGTCGGCCAGGAACAGCTGCTCCCCGGGCGCCTGGTAATCCCAGCGCATCCGCAAGGGACGCTGGAAATACACACGGCCGGAGGCTTTCCTTACGACCCCCACGTTCTGCAGCGGCACCTCCTGCCGGAACCGTGCGGACAGGGTCTTGACACCTGCGTACTTCTCCGCCACGCGGCGAAGCATTGCGCCGCCGTCCGAATCGCGCCCGCCCAAGACAGCCGGTGGGAAAACTGCGACAAAAAGAAAGAAGGCCGCCAGCGCGGCCCGATGCCCGATGCGCATGGGAGGAAACCCCTTCTCTCGTTATCGGAAAAGCCTCAATCGTATCCTATGCCGGGAGACGCGTCCTGCGACTCCAGGCGTTCACTCCCGGTTTGTCACGTAGACATCCCTCGGCTTTCCGCTCTCGGACGGCCCAACGATCCCCTGCCTCTCCATCTCCTCGATGATGCGGGCCGCGCGATTGAAACCGATCTGGAGGCGCCGCTGGAGCATCGAGACCGATGCGCGTCCCGCGCGGATCACTTCCTCGACCGCCTCGTCGAACTTCTCGTCCCGCGAGGGATCGCGCTCCTCCTCCTCGCTCGGCAAAGCGGTGATGGATGGCTCGTATTCGGGAGCCCCCTGCGTCCGAAGATGGGCGACGACGCGCTGGATCTCCCCCTCTCCCACAAAAGGACCGTGTACCCGGAGGATCCCCCCCACCCCGGGCTGGAGGAAGAGCATATCCCCGAACCCGAGAAGGGTTTCGGCCCCCGACTGATCGAGAATCGTCCGGGAGTCAAACTGGGAAGCGACCTTGAAGGATACGCGCGACGGGAAGTTCGCCTTGATGATACCCGTCAGGACGTCCACCGACGGCCGCTGGGTTGCGAAGATGAGGTGGATCCCCGCGGCCCGCGCCATCTGCGTCAGCTGGGTGATGGAATCCTCTACCTCACGCCGCGACGCGCTCGTCATCATGAGGTCGGCGAGCTCGTCGATGACGATTACGATATAGGGAAGACGCGCCAGGTCCTCCGTTTCGCCCTCCCGCGCCTTTATACGGAGGACGGACCGGGACCTTCTGTCGACCTGCTGGTTGTAGGCGTCGATGTGGCGGACGCCGTTTTCCATCATCTCCTGGTATCTCCCCCGCATCTCTCCGACCGCCCACTTGAGGACCTGAGCCGCCTCCCGCGGCTGGGTGACGACGGAGTGAAACAGGTGGGGGATCCCTTCATAGAGGGTCAGTTCGAGCATCTTGGGGTCGACGAGAATGAAGCGGACGTCCTCCGGGGTCGCCCGGAAGAGGATGGAAAGGATCATGCTGTGCAGGGCGACGCTCTTCCCCGACCCCGTGGCTCCGGCGATCAGAAGATGCGGCATCTTCGAGAGATCCCGGATGACCGGTTCCCCGAATATGTCTTTCCCCACGACAAGCGAGAGCATCGCCTCGGAATCCGCGTAGGCCTTGCACCCGAGAAGCTCCCGAAGCGAGATGATCGCCTGCTTCTCGTTGGGGATCTCGAACCCCATGACCCCCTTGCCGGGGATGTTCGGTACGACGCGCACCGACTCGCACCGCATCGCCAGCGCGAGATCCCCCGCCATCGCCATGACCCGGTTCGCCTTCACGCCGGGAGCTAGCCGGAATTCGTACGTGGTGACAAGAGGACCGGTCCGGATCTCGGTGATATTCCCTTCAATGCCGTGCTCGGAGAGCTTCGTAAGGAGAGTGACCGCGCTTCGCTTGAGAGACTCTTCATCCGCCCCGTTTTCCTCCGTTGCGGGAGGCTCCAACAGGTCCAGAGAGGGGAGAACGAACTCCTTTCCGCCCCCTCTCGGGGCGGGGGGAGCCTCGGGGACAGAAAGAGGAGCAACGATTCGGGGGTGGACAGCTTCGCGGGACGGCACGGGGGAAGAGCCCCTCGCCGTCTTTCCCACTTCCCAATCCTCCCGGGAGACCATCTTTTCCTTGACGATGGCACGGACCTGTTCCGGCGTCTTCTTCCGTCTCCACAGGGAGGGGAGGCCGCTAAGCGGCAACCCGGTGAACAGCATCAGGGAGGAGAGGAACAGGGCAACGAGACAGATCAGTCCGCCCACCTTGCTCAGCAGCTTTCCGAAAAAGTTGACACCGAGCAGGTGCCCCACGATCCCGGGAAGGAAGATGTCCGATTCGAACAGCCGGATGTGGCCGGTGAAAAAGGACGCGATCCCAAGGAGCGAACAGACAGCAAGAAGCCCGCCGGCGGCCCTGCTCCACTTGCCCGCCATCTTCTCCCCTCGGAACGTCCAGTAGGCCAGCACCAGGCAGAGAATGGGGAACCCGACCGCCCCCACGCCGAACAACTGAAGAAGGAGGTCGGAAGCAATCGCCCCCACCGTGCCCCCCCAGTTACGTACCACGGCCCCCTTGGAACTCCAGGCGGAAAGAGACGGATCCATCTGATGGAAAGAAACGAGTGCAACAGTGAGGAAGATACCGACAGTGAGAAAGAAAATGGCGAGGACGTCCCTCCGGATCCCTTCCCCCATCCTAGTGTACCTTCCCGTAAATAGCTTGAAGCACCGAGAGCGTCGATGCGCCGCGCCAGCGAGGCGCGCGACTGAGGATGGAGGGGGGACACTCCTGATCTATTCGCCGAGAAAAACAGGAGTGTCCCCCCCTGAGCGCAAGGAGCGCGACGAAGCTGGAGCGGATGCAGAGGCGCTCGAATGCCAAGATATTTGCGAGACGGTGCACTAGAGCTCCAGAATCACAGGTATGATCATCGGCTTCCTGTCGAGGCGCTTATGGAAGAACCGGCGCAGGGCCTTCCGGATGTCGGTTTTGATCTCCGCCGGATCCTTCCTCGCTTCGATGCCCGCCTCCTCCCACGCGGAGTGGACGGTCTGCCTTGCGCCCTCCATTATAGTATCGGAAGCGTTTTCGGAAACCACCCCCCGGGTCACGATATCGGGCCCGTACAGGATTTCCCCGGTGGCTTGGGAGATGGCCAACACGACCATGACCATGCCGTCGTTCGAAAGATGGTGCCGGTCCTTGAGCACCATGCCTTCTACTTCCCCCACTCCTTTCCCGTCCACGAACAGGCGACCCACCGGGGCCTTTCCCGCGCGCGTCATCACCCCTTCCGAAAACTCGAGGATGTCGCCGTTCCGGACGAACTCCGGACGGGGGACCCCAACCTCCTTCGCGAGCGCCTTGTGCATGATGAGGTGCCTCGGCTCGCCATGGACGGGGATGAAGTACTCCGGGCGAAGCAGGCGGACCATGCGGCGGAGTTCCTCCCTGCTGGCGTGGCCGGACACGTGGATATCCGAGATCTTCTCGTAGCGGACATCGGCCCCCGACAGGAAGAGGTGGTTGATCACGTTGGAGATCGTCCGTTCGTTCCCCGGGATGAACTTCGAGGAAAGGACGGCGGTGTCTCCCTCCCGGATCCGGACGTATTTGTGCTCGCCGAGCGCCATCAACGTGAGGGCGGAGCGGGGCTCCCCCTGGCTCCCCGTGGTCAGGACGACGACCTCCCGGCCGGGCAGGGTCTCGGTTTCCTCTACGGGAACGAGGATATTCGGGTGCGGCAAATTCATGTATCCCAGCTCGAGAGCCGTCTCGACATTTCCTATCATGCTCCTGCCGCAAAGCGCCACTTTGCGATTGTGGCGGCCCGCGGCGTTGATGGCCTCCTGGATCCGATGGATGTTCGAAGAGAACATCGCGACGATGACCCGGCCTCCGGCCTCGCCGAAGATCTTCGAAAGGGCCTCGCCGACGAACGCCTCCGGAAGGCTTTGCCCTTCCCGCTCCACGTTCGTGGAATCGGAGAACAGCGCCGTCACCTTCTCGCGCGCGGCCACTTCCGCGAGGCGGTCCATGGCGGTCTTTACGCCGTCCAGGGGCCGGATGTCGATCTTGAAGTCCCCCGTGTGGACGAACACCCCGTCCCGGCATCGCAAGATATACCCGAACCCGCCCGGGATGCTGTGGCAAACCGGGAACGTCTCCAC
>JBFFGP010000078.1:0-4734 GCA_041557435.1 Candidatus Deferrimicrobiaceae bacterium
ACCACGGGGACGCCCGCCTCGACGAGGGTGGCAAGCTGGCGGGTAACAAGCGGGAGGAACTCCTGTCGGTTGAGCAGGGAAAGGGAGGGGAAGAGTCTGCCTGCGCCCGTCACCTCGGTGAGCGAGACGGGGTACGTACCGTCCGTTCGAAGTTTCAGCCGCGCGGCCGAGACGCTGTCGGCGTCTACGACCCCTTTTCTCTCCGCGCCCTCGCGGGAGACCCCCGTGTACCGGAACGTGGGCACGCGGACCCCTTACTCTTCCTGGGTGACGCGCAACACCTCCTCCGCGGAGGTGATGCCGGCACAGACCTTTTCCGCCCCCGCCGAGAGGATCGATCGCATCCCGCGCGAGACGGCGAAGCTCTTGATCCCTTCCGAGTCCGAGCGCTCCAGGATCAGGGCGCGGAGGCGCTCGTCCACGATCAGGATCTCGAAGATGCCTACCCGCCCGCGGTAACCGGTGTTCATGCAGGAGGGGCACTTGCCAGAGGAGAAGAACCGTCCGGCGGGCTGCCCGGATAGCCCCATCTCCTTCCACTGGGCCGGCGACGGGGCGTACGGGACGCGGCAGTCCGTGCAGAGCTTTCGCACGAGACGCTGGGCGATGACCGCCGAGAGGGAGGAGGCGACCAGGAACGGCTCGATCCCCATGTCGACAAGACGCGTTACTGCGCTTGCGGAATCGTTCGTGTGGAGGGTGGACAGCACGAGGTGCCCCGTAAGCGCCGCCTGGATAGAGATCTCCGCCGTCTCGGAGTCCCGGATCTCCCCCACCATGATGATGTCGGGGTCCTGCCGCAGAATCGACCGCAAGCCCCCGGCGAACGTAAGCTGGATCTTCGGATTGACCTGGATCTGCCCGATGCCTTGGATCTGGTACTCCACCGGGTCCTCGATGGTGATGATGTTCTTGGTCCCCGAGTCGAGCCTGCGCAGGGCCCCGTAGAGAGTCGTGGTCTTCCCGGATCCGGTCGGGCCGGTGACGAGCAGGATCCCGCTGGACCGCCCCAGGAGGCGCTGCAACGTCGTCAGTTCCCCGGGGGCCAGTCCGATGTCTTCGAGTCCCAGCATGAGATTCGACCGGTCGAGAATCCGCAGGACCACCCTCTCCCCGAACGCCGTCGGGACCACGGAGACGCGGATGTCGATCTCCTTGCCTCCGAGACGGATCCGGATCCTCCCATCCTGCGGAAGCCGCCGCTCGCCGATGTCCAGGCTTGCCATGACCTTGATGCGCGAGACGACGGGGGCGTGCCACTTTCTCGGCGCGGTGACCATGGGGTAGAGGATGCCGTCGACACGGTTCCGCACGACGAGCTCTTTTTCGAACGGCTCGACGTGGATGTCGCTGGAGCGCTCCCGGATCGCACGGAAGATCAGGGAGTGGACGAACTTGATCACCGGGCCCTCATCCGGCGACTCGAGGAGGTCGCGTGTCTCCTCGATGGCCGCCTCGACGTCCAGGTTCCACTCCCCGGAAAGCCCCTCCACGATCTCCTGCTCGGGGGTGTGGTGCCGCTCGTACGCCGTATCGATCTTCTTCAGGATGACTTCCTCCGGAGCGGCCACGAGGCGAGCGGGGCCGATGAGGAAGCGGATCTCGTCGAGCGCGTAGGTTGAGTCGGGCCGGCCGAAGAGGATGACGAGGGTCCCGTCCGCCTCCCGGCAGGGGAGGAGGAGATGCCGGCGTGCGTATCCGATCGGAATCTTCCTTAACAGATCTCCCTCGGGCGCGAGCGCCGCGAAGTCCAGCGCCGTTTCCTGCCTTGCTTCCTGGCTCAATCCCCCTCCTCGATCAGATCCATTTCGGGGAAGATCCTTTCCGCTTCCTCCGTGTGCTTTTTGATGAAGTCGTCCATTTTCTTCTGATGAACGGAGGTCACCTCCGATATATCGCCGGGGTTCTTGATGATGTGCGGGGTCAGGAAGATCAGCAGGTTCGTCTTGGACCGGTTTACCGACGAGAACTTGAAGAGGTTCCCCAGGATCGGGATGTCCCCCAGGAACGGAACCTTCGTCTCGACGTTGTTGAAGGTCTCCTGCATCATCCCTCCAATCACCACGGTTTCCATGTTCTTTACGAGGACGGAGGTCTTGGCGGACCGCTTCGTCGTCGTGGGGCCTACCTCGTTGGTCAACAGGATGGACTGCGCTTGAAGTGCGGAGGATTCCTGGTATATGTCCAGGCTGACGAAATCGCTCTCGTTGATGCGCGGCGTGATCCGGAGGATGATGCCCACGTCCTCCCGTTCGACCGTATTGATGACGTTGGCGAGGTTGGTCGAGTCCCGCGACTGGCTGGTGATGAACGGGACGTTTTCCGCGACGATGATCTCCGCCTCCTTGTTGTCCAGGGTGAGAAGGTGCGGCGTGGAAAGGATGTTGATGTTTTCGCTCGTCTGCGCCGCCCGCAGGACCGCCGTGATCGCGGGGATCTCCGTGCCGTCGGGAAGGGTGACGTTTCCCGCGATCCCGGCGCCGATCAGGCCCGTGCCCGAGAAGAGGAGGGGATTTCCCGAGGCAAGCGACAGGAGGAGCTCGTTCAGGTTTCCCTGGAAGCCGAAGTTCGTGCCCCCGAGAACGGCGCCGTCATCGCTGATCTCGGCGGCCCCGCGCCACTCCACGCCCAGGTCGCGAGTATTGTCCAGTTTGATCTCCATTACCACTGCTTCCACGTAGACCTGCCGACGGCGGATGTCCAGTTTCCGTATGACTTCGACGAGCGTCAGGTAGTCGTTCAGCGAGGCGATGATGATGAGGGAGTTGGTGGCCTTGTCCGCCGTGATCTTCACGCCTCCCTCGAGCTCCGCGGTGATGATCCCCTTGATCGTCGGGGCCCGCCCCGCGGCTGCCTGCCGGGCGCCGGGCTTTTCTTCGGTCAGCGAGGAGAGGACCTTGGCGACCTCCTCCGATTCCGCGTTCTCCAGGTAGTACACGTTGATCTTCCCCGTGTTTTCGGGCGTGGGGATGTCCAGTTTGGCGAGCAGGTCCTCGATGTCGGACATCATCTCTTGCCCTGCGATGACGATCATGATGTTCGTCCGCGGGTCGGGGATGAACTTCGGATCGCTCCCGCGGGCCTTGCCCGGCCGGGGGGCGCGTCCGCGGACGGCGGGCGCCTGTGGCGTCCCCGTTTCCCGGTAGAGGAGGTCGAGCGTCTTGACGATCTCCGCGACGGAAGCGTTCTTCAGTGTGAAGATCCGCATCGTCGTCCCCGTTCCCTCCCGGTCGATCTCCGCAAGGATCCCCAACACCTTGTCGATGTTCGCCCGCGAGTCGATCATGATGAGTGTGTTGGAGGGGGGAAACGAAGTGATCATCCCTTCCTTGGAGACCAGCGGGGTCAGAAGAGTAAGGATTTCGGCGACATCGACGTATTGCAGGGGAATAAGCCTCGTGATGAACCGGGCCCCGGACACCTTTCTCTTCCCGGTTTCGGTGGGGAGACCGGCCTGCTTTATGTCCCGCAGGGGGATGATCTTGATCGTGTTTTCCTGCTCCACGGTAGCGAATCCCTTCACGTGGAGGACGGATAGGAAGACGTTGTATGCCTCGTCGAGGCTGATCCGCCGGGGCGAGATGATCGTGATCTTCCCCTGGACGCGCTCGTCGAAGAGGAAGTTCTTCTTCGTCTGCTCGCTGATGAACTTGATGAGCACGGGGAGATCCACGTCGGTGAAATCCATCGAGATATACACGGGAGATTTGGTGGTCGCCGGCTTTGCGGATGCCGGACCCTTCCCTTCCGCGGCACGGGCAAAGCTTGACACCTTCTCTTCCTGTCCTCCGCCGACGGACAGGACAAGGCGGTTTCCCTCTATGGTGACCAGGAACGGAAGAGCGCGGTTCCCAGGGGTTTCCGCGGTCATGCTGAGATTGTTGTATTGCTGGGACAGTCTTACCGTTTTTACCTCTGGCGTCCCCACCGGTATCTCCGAAGCCGCCGTGCCCTGGTCCACTCCCGAGATATCCAGCACGATCCGGAACGGATCGTCGAGCTTGATCGAGTTGTACGTCCCGATTTTTCCATCGATGACGGCCTCGATATTTGTGAAACCTGGCGTGTGCGAGACGGTGATTTCCCGGATCCTCCCCTCATAGTTGGCCTGGTTGTCGGTCGCCGGTACCGTTCCCGGGTGCACCCCCGCTGCGGGAGCCTGGTTCCCTGTCTCGGCGGGCGGGTTTTGCGGGGATGGGGGATTCGCAGCTGCAGAGATTCCGGCGGAAAACACCGAAAAGATAACGACGGCCAAGGCCATCTCCCTCATCGTTTTCTCCCTGCTCAGCGGATTTCGTAGGTCAGCGTGCTTTTCCGCCCTTGCCGTAGAATGTCGACAGTCACGCGCTTTTCATCCTTCAGGTTCTGAAAAATCGTATACATCTTCTCCGGGCTGGTCAGTTCGACGTCGTTTACCCGCTGGATGATGTCCCCCCCGCGGAAGCCAAGCTGCGCGAAGGCGGATCCGGGCCGCATGGCGGCCAGCCGGTACCCCGCCGACTTGTTCCCCTCGAAATAGGGGATGATCCGCACCTGCGTCATGAACTGGTTGATGTTGCTGGTCAGCTGGGTGACCGTGTTCTCGTCGAGGGAGAAGGAGTTCTCCCCGATCTTGTTCACGTTGATGGTGGCTCTCCCCCGGGGGGGGGCGGTCCGCGCGCGGGCGACGGATACGGGCGGCTCCGTCGGCTGTATCTTTCCCATTGTCCGGGAGCCGACGGGGAGGAGTTCCAG